>WAQG01000226.1 GCA_015520395.1 Candidatus Geoarchaeota archaeon | reverse complement strand
TAAGGAGTAGTCATTTGACATCTCCGGTATCATTATGATCATGCTTAGGGGCGCCTGGGCGGCTCCGGCGAAGAGCGCTGCCATGCCTGCCAGGGAGTATGTGAACGGCTCTGTGATGACGTTGGGGAAGATCATATCGAATAAGAGGCCCAATGCCCCACCAAACATGGCCCCCATGTAGAGGCTTGGAGCGAAAACCCCGCCGCTATTACCAGAACCTATGGTGAACGAGGTTGCCACCATTTTTGCTATTCCCAGAACTAGAAGAAGTGTCAGGCCAAGCTTCCCCGCTAATACCATGTTTATTCCCTCGTAACCGACACCCATCACCCCATATGGGATTAGGAACATGCCTATAATGCCTGTGGCCAGGCCGCCGATCGCCTGCTTATACCCATCATATATCTTAAGCCGCTCAAACAGGCTTTCAACGGCATAGAACGTTTTGACCCAGACCACCGAGATGACCCCAAATATTAAGCCCAGCAACAGGTAAAATACGAGCTCTACCGGATTTGAGAAGGTGAGTGTTGGTGGCGCTATGAACGATGGCTTAGGCCCATAATAAGCCGTTACTACGGCAGCCCCCATAACTGAGGCTAGGGCCACGGGCACCGCGTTCAGAGGCTCTATACCTCTGTAGAGCACTTCTAAGCCAAAGAGCATGCCGCCAAGTGGGGCGTTGAATGTTCCAGCTATCCCCGAGGATAAGCCACATACAACTAGTAGTCGCCGATCACGCGAATCCAAGTTGATATGTTCTCCGATCAGCGAGCCCAGCGAGGCGCCTATCTGGGCGATTGGCCCCTCCCTCCCTGCGCTGCCGCCTGACCCTATGGTTATTGAGGAGACCAGTATTTTGAGGAATGCTACCCTCCTCCGTATTCTCCCTCCCTTAAGGGCAACGGCCTCCATGACCTCCGGAACACCATGGCCCTTGGTCTCGGGCGCAAGGCGTAGTATCACAGGGCCTATGATAAGTCCTCCGAGGGCTGGCATTAGCATAACCCCCCAGTTAAGGCCTGCCCAGTGAAGCGGAAGTTTAGGAAGCAGGAATTCAAAGAATAGCCACCGGTTAAACGATATCATCATCCTAAATACTATAGCTCCTATGCCTCCGAGGATCCCAACTATGGCGCCTGATACATTCAACAGCAACAATCTCTCTGTCCGCCTTGACAGTCTTAGAGCATATCTTAGCCTCCTAGCTACGCCGGGCGCTGAGTTCAATGTTCACGTTGAAATTCTCATTATACACCGTATAAATTCTCCACTCTCGCGGCTCGAAAGATTAATGTCGCTCCTGAGAATAAGCCCGGGGCTCTCTAAGCTCTAAAATTCATGGTTGCAGCGTCATAGAGTTTGCTAGGTAGGCGCTGAAAGTGCCTCCCTTACAGGCGAGTTTCTGGCAAGTGGGTAGATTTATAGCCTTATTACTCAAGTCTTATTCTGGATGATGATAGACCTCCTATTCGAGCCTTTCCGGGTGCCCGGGCGATGAGTGCTGTGTCTCGGGGAGCTGACCCTTAACGTCAAGCTTAAAGCCTTAGCTCCAGAATATTGTTGTGGTGCCGGGGTAGCTTAGCATGGTAGAGCACCCGGCTGTTAACCGGGTGGTCGTGGGTTCAAATCCCACCCCCGGCGCCACTAGCCGGGTGCCGTACTCTTTTTTCATAAGGGTTATGTGTTGGTTTATGTGATTATATGTTGATGTCTGAGGTCGCCGAGGCCAGGAGGAAGACTATTCTGAGGCTTTATAAGCTTGGGGTCATTAAAAGGCAGGAAGTCCTTAGGGCTATGCTAAGGGTGCCTAGGGAAGAGTTTCTCCCACCCGAATACAGGGAATACGCTTACATGGATACCCCCATACCTATCGGGTATGGGCAAACGACGTCTGCGCTGCATATGACTGCGATGTTCTGTGAGTATGCACGGCTGAGGCGCGGGATGAACGTCCTTGAGATAGGTGGGGGCTCAGGCTACATGGCCGCCGTCTACTCTGAGATAGTTGCCAGGCCCGGGGGCGTGGAGGGGCATGTCTATACGATCGAGCTTACAGTAGAGCTTGCAATGATCGCCAGGAGAAACCTGACTAAGACTGGATATGATGATAGGGTTGACGTAATTGCTGCAGACGGGAGCATAGGCGCCCCCTTCAGGACCAGATTTGATGCAATAATCGTGACAGCGGCTGCCCCACCTGAGGTTGTGGAGGAGCTTGCCGAGTATGTTAGGGAGGGTGGCGTCATGGTGATACCGGTCGGCTCGCCCCACGGCTACCAGGAATTACTACTTGTAGAAAGGGTGGGCGGACGAATTAGGAAGATTTCGGTAAGCGACGTAGCCTTCGTCCCCCTGAGGGGCGTTAAAGGGTGGTATTAACGGAACCAGAAGTCTAGCCCTCTCTGAAGAAACCTCTCCCTATAGGCCTTCTCCGCCCGCTCCACAGCCTTCACCACCCTCTCCCTGGAGAAGTCGTGCTCCTCTACAAGGATCTCGATGACCCTGTCCCTCGAAGGCATACTCCACTTTAACGCATAGTTATCGGTAACTTCTGGCTCAAGGAAAACTCTCTTGATCTCCTCGGGGGCGACCGGGAAATTCGCCTGGGGCAACTTAAGAAGCGCCCTTTTAAGGCTCCCATACTGCTTTATAAGCTTATAGGCAGTCTTAGGCCCAACCCCCCTAACTCCATCTGGATTATAGTCGGTGCCTATGAGGATCGCGATCTCTATCAGCTGCTCCCTGGAAACCCCAAGGTGCTTTAAAACCTCGTCAAGGACTATCAGTTCAGGCTCCACCTCGATGTATCCACGGCCCCTTGGCCTCCTCCTCTTCCCAGAGATCGTTAGGTTTCTCACAAGCCTGGGCGCACCGTAGAGAAGGGAGTCGTAGTCCTGACTTGCAGACGCCCATACGTCGCCCTTTCTAGCCATGTAGGCGGCCTGAGCCTCACCCTCTGAGGGTGCCTGAACCCACGGGATCCCCATGGCATCGAGTAGTTCCTTCGCCTCATTCACCATCTCCTCAGTTAGCTTGGCAGCCTGCATCGCGTATGTTCGGGCCGCCTCGAGATCCCCTCTTGCAAGTGCCTCCTCGTACTTTCTCGCTGCTTCCTTCTTAAGCAACCGCCTCCTCTCTATCTCAAGCTCCTTGATTTCCGGCGGCTTTCCATCGAAGACGTAGACGGGCTTTACTCCCATTTCCATGAGGTTGACTGTCCTGTAGAATAGGCCGCTGAGGTGGCTTGTGATCCGGCCAAGTGAGTCCTTTAAGGGGGTGCCATCGGGTTGCCGTATAACTGTGAGGAACTGGTACAGTGCATTGTATCCATCAATGGCGAGGGCTTTGCCGACCAGATCACCCGGCCGTAGGGCCTTTTTCACCACCAGATCCCTAAGATTTACCCCCATTTTACCTCTCCTCCATAAGCTCTATCATATATGTCCCCTTAACCGAATATACCCTTATCCTCCCGTAAAGCTCAAGCTTCATCAACGGCTTCCTCAGATCGTTTTTATCTATTGGCCTCTTCAAGCCCACCTCCGTCTTCAGGATCCTAAGGAGATCGTCGCTTGAAAGGGGGGCCCTCTTCTTCCTGAGAACCTCAATTATGATGTTCTCGAGTGGAAGCCCGCTCATACCCCATGCCCACCTCCTACAGGAAGCTTATTGGAGATGGCTTTGAAACATAGAGTTGGGAGGCGTTCCTAACCCAGTTCTCGTAGAATTTGATTATGCTGTCGTTAAGTGATGGGCCAACCTTGTTTAGCGCTGCTAGGAAGTGTCTCATCTCAACACTCCTTGCGTTAATATCCTCTCTAAGCGCTATCAGTGCAGCCTCCCTGACAAGCGCCTTGAGATCTGACCCTGTATAGTATTCAGTTCTCTCAGCGATCTCCCTCAGGTTTACATCCTCGGCTAGCGGCATCCGCCTCGTGTATATCCTTAGTATCTCAAGCCTCTCCTCGAGGTTTGGAGGGCCAACAAGTATTATTTTGTCGAGCCTCCCAGGCCTTATTATAGCTGGATCCAGGAGATCCGGCCTGTTCGTTGCCGCGAGGACGAAGACGCCCTCAGCCCTTCTGAACCCATCAAGCTCTGTGAGAAGCTGGCTTAACACCCTTTCGCTCACGCCGGATTCACCCTCAACTACCCCCCTCCTGGTGGCTATAGACTCTACCTCATCTAGAAAGACTATGCATGGCGCCGCCATCCTGGCCTTCCTGAAAACCTCCCTTATAGCCCTCTCAGACTCGCCCACCCACTTGCTAAATATCTCCGGCCCGCTTATCGAGATGAAGTTGAGCCCGCTCTCCGTAGCAACGGCCTTGGCGAGAAGGGTTTTGCCGGTGCCTGGAGGGCCTACCAGGAGTATCCCCCTTGCAGGCTCTATCCCCATCCTCTCATAGACCTGAGGGTATTTTATCGGCCATATGAGGGTCTCCATGAGCTCCCTCTTAGCCTCCTTCAACCCCCCAACATCCTCCCACTTAACGCCCGTTGCCTCTACATATACTTCACGGAGGGCGCTGGGCGTTATCTCCTTGAGCGCCTCGAGGAAATCCGACTGGGTCACGACCACCTTCTCTAAAACCTCGTCATCAATACCCTTGTCGAGGTCTATCTCCGGCAGATACCTTCTAAGAGCCCTCATCGCAGCCTCCTTACATAGGGCGGCTATATCAGCCCCCACGAACCCGTGAGTCATGTCTGCAAGCTTCTCCAGGTCGACATCGTCGGCCAGCGGCATGTGCCTCGTATGTATCTTTAGTATCTCAAGCCTCGCCTGCCTGTTGGGGACAGGGAACTCTATCTCCCTATCAAACCTGCCAGGCCTCCTAAGGGCTGGGTCAAGGGAGTTAACCCTGTTCGTAGCCCCAATTACAACCACGTTGCTACGTGGCTCAAGCCCGTCCATGAGGGCTAGTAGCTGGGCTACGACCCTCTTCTCAACCTCCCCAGTAACCTCGCTCCTCTTAGGAGCAATAGCATCAATCTCATCGATGAAAATGATCGATGGGGCATTCCTCTTAGCCTCCTCAAATATCTCACGCAGCTTTGCCTCACTTTCGCCGTAAAACTTGCTCATTATCTCAGGCCCATTAACGGAGATGAAGAAGGCGTCTGCCTCATTTGCAACCGCTCTTGCCAGGAGAGTTTTGCCCGTTCCGGGCGGGCCGTGGAAGAGAACTCCCTTTGGAGGCTCTATCCCCAACCTCTTGAAGAGCTTGGGGTACTTCAATGGGAGCTCCACCATCTCTCTAACCTTCCTTATGACCTCTGAAAGACCACCGACGTCGCTGTAGGTAACCCGGGCGCCCTCCTCCAGGAATATGGGGCGGGTTATGACTATGAGCTGGGTTTCCCGAGTGATCTTGACGGGCCCTTCGGGCTTAGTTGAGACTACTATGAATCTGCTTGTCCCGGGCAAATCGGTCTCAACTACAAACTCATCCCCCTCAACGAAGGCTCGATTCCTAAGCTTTTTTTGAAGGAATGCTCTGAGCTGGGCGCCTGAGAACTCGTAGTCTATGGGAACCTTTAAGGCGACCCGGATGCTCAGGGCGGACTTCGGGTTGATAGGTCTTATCTTGACCATGTCGCCCAACTGAACCCTAGCGTTCTGCCTCGTCACCCTATCCATTCTGACGATCCCTGCCCCCTCATCCTCGGGATCAGCCTTCACGGCTATGGCAACTGTTTTCCTCCTACCCTCTATCTCAACGTAGCTTCCAGGCTTTATCCCCAGAACCCTCATATCGTAGCTCCCTATCCTAATCTTACCCTTGTTAACATCCCTTGGCTTAGCCTCCGCAACCCTGAGGAGCACCTCCCTCCGATTACTAATACTCATTTAAGAACTCACACCCCCCGCCAGCTTCACTATACTCTATCAAAAAAGCCGATTTAACCCTTTCCAGTCCCCACCAGTTCACTTAATGTGCCGGAAGAGAGACCTTAATGCTCTAGCGAGATAAACTCGACGTCAACCTGCTCGACACCCTCAACCTCCATGATTGCCTGCTCCACAGCATCGGTTCCGCCAGCCATGTCGTCGGGCATTGAGATCAGGATCCTAAGGGCGCTAAGCCCAAAGGCTATGGGCCTCAGCTCGTAGTCCCTTACCTCCACGCCACTAGGTAAGGCCGACCTTATCTTGACAACCAGCTTATCTAGATCCACATCGTCTCCCGATGGGAGAACCCTGAAAACAGCAATAACCCTACCCACGCATAACACCCCCTACGGCCCCTCAAAACCACACTTCACACACTTATAGGGCACCACAAGCTTCCTGCACTTAGGGCAACGCCATATTATCGACTCACCGCAGTTAGGGCAGTAGAACTTGATGCCTCTCTCGTAAGGAGCGATAGGCCTATTACAGGACGAGCAGACCGGCATCTCCAGCTCCATTTCGACCTCAAATGACGCCATGGCGATTTCCACAGTCGATACGGCGGACAGCAATTTATAGTTATTCATCACACCAGGCCCGTCAGCCCAGCATAGAAAAATGGGTTCTTAATGACGTTCAAGACTATCTCAACCTGGGTATCCTGATCCCCCGACACTATGTCTTCCACAACTTTGGGGTGGGAGGCCGCCCTCACCACGCGGTTCAATACACTATCTGAAAGCAGGTTTAGGAGACGCCGAACCCATAGCATCGCCTTCAACCTACCGTGGACAATCCTTTTGCACGTCCTCTCATATAAGTTTGCCTTCCCCAGGGGCACGTAAAGTCCCGCGAGGGTTGAACAAAGGTGCCCATATAGCAGGCCGCCGCCTGTCGTGGGCTTGACATGGCCCGCAGCATCCCCGACGACTGCAGTCCTGCCATAGACGAGCTTCCCAATAGGGCCCCCAGTTATGACATAGCCATAAAACCTCCGTCCGGTATCTCCTTTGAAGCCCAAAGTCCTTAGAAGCCTGGGGAGCAGGTCTGCAGGCCTTCCAGAAGAGGTAGCGAAACCGACTAGGAGTTCAGAATAGCTTGTCGGGACGACCCAGGCAAAAAACCCATTTGCATATCTTCTACTCAGTATGATGCCAGCCGTGTCTCTAGGCCAGTCCCGATCCCTAACTGTAGCCTGTATAGCTGGGAGACGACCCTTGGGGGGCTTATAGCCATATGGTTGAAGCAACATTCCCTTAAAACCTTCAGCGACGATCGCCCACCTTGCCTCAACCCT
>WAQG01000225.1 GCA_015520395.1 Candidatus Geoarchaeota archaeon | reverse complement strand
GTATACGCTTTTCCAAGCCTCCCCCACATCCCCCCTCACCAACAACTCCACGCTAGATGGGTAACCTGACGACAGGTCTACAGGCCCCCTGGCCAGCGGGAAGGGCTGTATCGTCACAACCCTGTTCAGCTCAGAGCCCAGAAGCTCGCCGTACTCATCGTCAGGCAGCCTATAGGCGGCAGCTAAACCCTCAACCCAAATCCTCCAACGAGACCCATCCCGAGGGCTCCACAAGAGGAAGGCAACCGACAGCTTATCAACACCAGCACGAAGCCTAAATACAGCCGTATACTCGTTGAGGCGGTCAGGATATAGCAGGTAGCCGGAATAATACAGCCACGGAGGCCTTGAGATACCCTGGGATCCGGGTGGGAGGCTGTCTGGCGGGGCGGGCTCGTATCCGCTTGGCAGATAGGCATGGTATATGAATAGCTGTGCGGGGCGCCTGGCCCCAAGGCCCAGCCCACGTATCCTGAATATCACAAGGCCGTCTGTCTTCGTGTAGAAATGGCTTGCGTTCAGGGTGGGCGGCAGGGCTGCCCTGTAGGTGGCCACCTTAACCTCCCCGTGGGTCATCTCCCATGTCCACGCCCGCCTAAATGGTACAGGTAGTGTGGGAGGTTGCAGGTATTCGTAGACGTGGTAGCCCTGTGAGTTCCCAGGCACTCGTCCAAGGAGGACTGGTTTCACGCTTAAGGGTTTGACGGGTGTCGAGGAGTAGGCCCTAAGGATCTCCGCAGCCCGTCTTGCAGTCAGGAGACCCCTGTCAACCGCCTCGCTCATCGCCCCATAGAGCGCGTCTAGGCCCCATCCCCCAAATTCGTCTACGGCCTTCCTCCCGTAGACATTGGCGTAAACCCTGGGGTTATAGGTCATGGAGATGGCCAGGTATAGGATCACCTTAACGGTGAGGCCCCCTGCCGCCACCTCGACCTCCAGCCTCCACACCTCTGAGTTCCTGGGGAATTCGGACAGTAGCTTCACGGGCCTTGGCAGGAATGGGGGTAATAAGACCTCAACCCTGGTTTCCCCATCAATGATGCTTGGCGTGAGGTAGTCTACATAACTGTTCCGAAGCCTGTACATAGCTCCAAAGTCGATGATCCTTCTATAGATCCTTAAGGGTAGGCTTACGAGCCTCTCCCCATCGTAGGCCAACAGGAAGACCCCGTAGGCCCTGGCCCCGACCAGCTGGGGTAGGACGGTTGTATTAAGGATCAGGGGGCGGCCAGCCAGGAGGAGCCTATATGCGGTCTCATCACCACAGTTGTAGCATACGCCCAGCTCGTTTAGAATAGTTTTAACGGCTTCTAAGGGATCCCCCACCTCTAAAGCTACATTAACCTCCGTTTGAACGAGCCCAGCCATAGAGACAATTACGACTATGAGTAGCGCCCAAACCCCGCGAGGCTGATTCACCGTTAGGCCACCTCCCTGGCATAGAGGTTTTGTGGTGGGGGTTGGTGGGCATCAGCAATCGCTCCCAATTTCATCCCGCCCATGGTCGTTAAAGACCAATCTCCATCATCTGCCCGATAAAAATATTGTTGTTTCTCATTATAAAGGGTTAGAGCAGCTCAGTCCAGGTTTATATTTGTCAAAGCATAGAAACTTAAGATAGAATAGTATGAGACGCAGGACTGGCGGTGGAGGTGGCGGTGATGTTCTCAGGCTTTTGAAGCTTCTCTCAGATGACCTAAATGTCAGGATTGTTTCGATACTTTGGAGCGGGCCTTCGAACCCGAGGCGGCTGAGCAGGATCCTTGGGGTTGATGAGACCGTCGTTTCAAGGAGGCTTAAGTCCCTTGAGAGGGCCGGGCTTGTTGAGAGTAGGTGGACGCGGGTCGGGAACGTTAACGTGAAGCTCCACTACCTTAAGGTTAGCGGGATAACGATAAGGTTTGAGCCCGGGGGCCTTAAGCTGACCATCTCGGGTGGGCCCGGGGGCCGCGTCCAGCCCATAGAGATCCGCGAGCACTCCATACCCAGCTACAGCGTCTTTGTTGGGAGGAAGGGGGAGCTCGGCATTCTCAGGAGGATTAAGCATGGGCTTGTCTTTGTGGCGGGCATAGCTGGGATAGGTAAGACCGCCCTTGTGGCCAGGCATGCTGAGGAGTCGGGCCTTCCAACGCTATGGAACACATTGACACCGATCACGACGTTCTTCCATATAATGAGGAGGGCTGCCCTCTTCTTCGAGTCCCTAGGCGACGCTAGGCTTATGAGAGCTCTGGAATCAGGCGTCATGGATCCGCAGAGCCTCCAGGCAATATTTATGGGGGCGTTGGAGGAACTCGAGGTGCTTGTCGTTTTCGACGATTACCATAAGTGCTTCGACGAGACTTTGAGATCCCTTATAAGGAACCTGGCATCACACGAGGAGCTCAGAGCTAAAATCATAGTGGTTTCGAGGGAGAAGCCCGACTTCTACCTCCCCCCATCAAGGATCATCGAGCTGGGGGAGCTTGGGATAGAGGATGCCCGGAGGCTCTTCGAGGTTCATGGACTCTCCCCCGAGGTAGCCGACAGGGCGTACAGGCTTCTCGGCGGACACCCATACATGCTGAACAGCTACATCAACTCCTACAAGAGCGGCGTTAGGAAGATCCCCAGCGATATAAGAGTCGTAAAATACTACCTCCTTGTCGAGGTTTTGAGGAGGCTGTCCGAGGATGAGAGGAGGGTTTTGGAGATAATCTCGGCCTTCAGAGAGCCGACGCCCTTTAAAGCCCTCCTCTTCTGCGGCGTTGAGGGCAGGAAGGCCAAAAGGGCTCTCTCCTCACTGGAGTCGAAGATGCTCGTCAGCCGGATCAGAAGATCATACATGGTTCACGAGCTCCTAAGGGATGTGTGCTACCAGAGCGTAAGGGACGTGAAAATGCTTCACAAGTGTATCGCCAGGTTCTACTCAACCCTAAAGACCGAGAGCAGCTTCTTCGAAATGCTTTACCATTACATAATGGCCGAGGAGTACGATGAGGCTGCCAGGGCCATACGGAAATCCCGCCTCGTCGCCCCAGAATCAAAGGCGCCAAGCCTAGACGGGTACATCGAGACCCTGAGGCTAATCGAGAGGAAGGCCACAAACGAGTTGGACAGGGGCTACGTTCTCGCCTCCCTGGCAGGCGCCTACCTGGCTAAGGGCCTGCTCGACCCAGCACTCACCGCCTACAAGGAGGCCTTAAGAATCGCCAAGAGATATAGGGATGCTGCCCTCATGGCCTGGAGCTACAGGGGACAAGCCACCATAGAGAAGTACATGGGGAGATATGATGAGGCGCTAAGGTTGGCGAGGCGTTCGGCCCGCCTTACAGGGAGGAGAAGGAGGCTTAACGTCCACCTACTCCTCATATCGCTTTACTACTTCACAGGCAGGCTTAACAGGGCCAGAAACATCCTTGAGAGGCTACTTAAGTCGTATGGGCATGAGGATATGTATAAGGCCTTGATGACTGGCTGGCTCGGGATGGTCTACCGGCTATACTTCATGTTCGACCTCTCAACAAGGCTGTTGACAGAGGCGATAAAGCTTTTTAGCGAGATGGGCTCCCTCCACGGGGCGGCTATAGGATACAGGGAGCTTGGGAACACGCTCCTTATGGCACTGGACCTGGAGGAAGCTAGGGGGAGCCTGGAGAGGACTGTTTCCATAGCCTCCCAGAATAGGTACCTGGTGGTCGAGGTGGGTGGGCTCCTCGACATAGCCATAGTTGATCTCCTGTTGGGAAGGGTTGGCGAGGCTAAGAACGAGATACTGTCCGCCAGGGGCATCATAGAGAAGTTTGAGCTTTTTAAGATACCCGAATACGTAGGGCTCCTCAGGGTCGCGGAGTCCCTGCTGAACCTTAAGATGGGGATGCTGGGGCAGGCTAGGGAGCTGGCCTGGAGAACCATCAGGGAATCTAAGCTGTATAGCTTCTATAGAAGGTTCGAGTCGTTAGTACTTTGCGGCGGCGTCCTAAGATCCATTGGGGAGGAGGGATGGGAAGACGTCATAAACACGGCCGTAGATATGCTTTCACCCTACGTTAATCGAGATACGGCGAGAAACAGAGTAATTGAAATAGTCGAATTCATCTCCTAACGCCCTATGTGACAGGGCCTCGCGGTGAGACTGAAGGCCTAGACGTACATCTGGCAGTTATAGCAGTACCACCTGTCGTACTGCTCTATGTAGGTCAGCTCACCGCCACATCTCGGGCAGCGGGGCAGCTCCTTCTTTAACGAGAGCCTGGGAAGCCTAAATGAGAATCCCCTCTTCTCCTCCTCAACTACGGTTGGTTGAGCGGTTGTTGGCTGGGCGACGGGCTGGGCTACTGCTGGCTCAGCTACGGGAGCTGCTGGGGCTGCAGGAACCTCAACGCTTTCCTTTAGTATCACTATGTCTCCCACGGCGCCTATATTAGTCCAGGGGATCTCTATCTCGGCCTTGGTTCCCGTCTCAACTATGAGTATCGGTCTTCCCTCCTCCAGGGTGAAGCCTACATCCTTAACGGTGCCAACATACATGCCATCCGGATTGTAGACGTATTTACCAACTATCTTGCTTCTGGAAATCACACCGGACATTTCAACGGTTAATACCAGGTCTAAGCAATATAAAGATAGCTAACAGACATTCAACGTTCGCAATGAGCGTTATACAAGCATTATGGATGTGCGTAGCATCGGATGGGAACAAAACGGGCGTTTCCAAGGCCCTATCAATACTGGGAAGGGGATCCCTAAAAGATTTAATTTAGCTTAAAGCTCTTTGAACCATATCTAGTCCTCTGAGCTTTTGAAATTGTTGACAGAGTGGACGCTGTTAGAGACCTCTACGGCCGGGAGGTAGAGTGGCCGTTGGATTCCCGGGCTTTAAGCCTTCTATGAACTGAGCGGATTCGCTATAACTTTTTTTAAGTTTCCTACCATTATAATTTTTGGGATGGTCGTTAGGTTTAGCGTCTCGTTTCCAGCCGAGCTTTTGGAGGAGTTGGATAGTTTCACAAGGAGGATAGGTATTAAGAGTAGATCCGAGGCTTTAAGGCTTGCAGTAACCCAGTTCATCTCCACGAATAGGTGGAGGCTGGCTAAGGGGAGGATAGCCGGGATACTTCTAGTGCTTTACGACCATGAGACTCACGGGTTAGAAGAGGAGTTAACGGAGATTCAGCATAGACATCTTGATATAGTGGTTTCAGCCCTGCATGTCCATATTTCGAAGAGGGAGTGCATGCTGGCGATAGTTGTCAAGGGCGATGCGTCGATGGCCAGGAAGCTCTATGAGAACATTGCTAGGCTGAGAGGCATAAGGCAGATACAGTATTCGATCATCACCTACTAGAAGCCTAGGGCAAGCCTGAGCAACACGAGGACAGGCAAGGTTACGCTGGGAATTAGGACGTTGTCGTCTACGATCCCTACACGCTCAACCATGCTAGCCACAACCCCGCCCACGACGCCTGATATGCCTCCAAGGGGGCCGTGGGCATACCCGTAGATCGCGTAGCCGGCGATGGTGGAGACTATTAGCATGGCAACCGTCCCCTCCCAGCCCTTAGCCCTCCTCCCCGAGACATAGTACCTCACAATTCCTGTTACAGCATCCCCGAAGGCCATGTATGAGAGGATCGTGACTCCTAGCCATATGTCGAAGTTCCAGGTTGAGGCAAGCAGCAGCGGTAGCATAATGGCGAAATACACCTCGCCCATACTCTGCTCCATACTGATCCACCCCAGCCCGCCGCGGGCCCTAAGCCAAAGTATGGCTATAGAGTATGCTAGGCATATTGTGAGTGGGATCGTTAGAGACCTGAAGACGAATGGCACGAAGAGCCCGGCTACTCCAACAAATATATGGACGACCTTCCGGCTTAGGTATCTTACCCTAACCAGCCTCGCAACACCTAGCCCTCCCGTAACGATCAGCGCCAGGGTAAGTCCCCAGAGGACCTCCAGGATGTCCACAGTACATACTGTTGGGGGTACAGGAAAAAACTTATCTATGCAGCCAAACCCCTCGAGGCCGGCTGGGCTATCCATAATTCCTCCTGACCCTCAGGGAGAACATTATGTAGTCCACGTTCCACCAGTGCCCCTTGAGGTAGCATTCCGGGACAAAGCCATGCTTCAAGTAGAGCCTCAAAGCCCTTCTAAGGCAGGGAAGCGTATAGAGGGTGACCTTGTGGCAACCCTTGCTTCGGGCATAGTCTATAAATGTCAGTAGGAGAGACTCTCCGATCCCCAAGCCCCTATACTTCGGGTCCACGCCTATCCAGGAAAGGTGCGCTATCCCAGCCCTTCCATGGATCCTTCCCAGCGCTATTCCGACAAGCCTTCCATCCAGTTCGGCGACAAAGGAGGCCTTTCCAATCTCGCTTGCAACAATCCTGTAGTAGTCTGGGCTGTGGAGCTCCGATTCATGAAATATAGCCCGCTCAGGAAAACCCTCCTCCCCACACTCCTCCCTAATAGACCTCAAGACCCTCCTACTAAGCTTCGAGGCCTCCTCAGCATCCTCCATTTCGAGAGCCCTAATTATAAACCTCCTATGCAAAGAGGGGCACCGGAAATAGGGTTGAAATTATGGGTTATTTAAGGCTTATCCTCCTCATTTGACAAGCTCGAAGATCATGCCCGGCAGATAGCTCCTCCTGTACCTTACTCTCGCACCTATCTTTATCTGTTCGGGCCTCGAGATGAACTGTATCCAGCCGGAGACCCTTGGCCCATCGTCAAGCTCAACAATGACCCATGCATATGGCGCGTCATTTATGTGGGATTCGGGCGGCACATGTATTATCGTGAAGGAGATTATCTTTCCTGTTGGCTTAAGCTCGACGCTCTCAATGTCACCGCTCTGACACTTTGGGCAGAACACCATGGGCGTTACCTGCTGATAGCCGCAGTTCCTACACCTATACCCCAGAAGCTTCCCATTCCTAACACCATCCAGGAAGTCCTTTATCGTATGGGTTTTAAGCTCTATTTCCTCAGGCAACCCTACCCCCTCCTAAATATGTGAACGTTAACAGTCCCGCCAGTCGCACCGACGTTGTGGGTCAACGCTATCTCAGCGCCGGGAACAGTCCTCTTACCCGCAAGGCCGTTAAACTGCTCCCAAACCTCGACTACCTGCCCAACGCCCGTTGCCCCGACTGGGTGCCCCTTGGCCTTGAGCCCGCCGCTCGGGTTAATAGCTATCTTCCCATCTATCTGTGTGAGCCCCTCCTCGACGGCCTTCCCCCCCTCACCCTTCTTGAAGAAGCCCAGATCCTCCGTAGCGATTATCTCGGCAATGGTGAAGCAGTCGTGAACCTCCGCGAAGTCAACGTCCTTGGGCTCTATGCCAGCCATCCTGTAGGCCTCCCTCGCCGCCAGGGTTGTGGCCTTGATGCTGGTGAGGTCATCCCTCTCGGGAAGCGCCATCTGGACACCCGCCCTACCACTGCCAATCACGTAGACCAGGTTGTCCGTGTATTTCCTCGCGAACTCCTCAGTTGTTACTATGACTGCTGCGGCCCCGTCCGAGAAGGGGCTGCAGTCGTAGAGCTTGAGTGGCCAGGCTATAACCCTAGACTTAAGGACGTCCTCAACGGTTATCTTCTTGTGGAAGTGGGCTTTGGGGTTATGCAAAGCGTTTGTATGGTTCTTGACTGAGACCAGGGCCATCTGCTCCTCGGTCGTCCCATACTTGTTCATATGGGCCACGGCCATAGCCGCGTAGACTCCCGGGAAGGAGGCGCCATTCCTAGCCTCATACACCTGATCCATCCCATAGGCAAAGTATGTAGTTGCCGTTATGACGTCTATGTGGGTCACCTTCTCGACACCCACAACCAAAACAACATCGTAAATGCCAGCCGCAACGTTGACGAAGGCCTCCCTAAAAGCGGAACTCCCACTCGCACAGGCAGTCTCAATCCTCATAGTCGGAACCTCGGGGATCCCAAGCTCAGTAGCTATTATCGGGCCTATGTGGCCCTGCTTCTCAGCCTCGGCAAGGGCGTTCCCAACAAAGATCGCCTGGATCTGCCTCGGCTCTATCCCAGCCCTCTCAATTGCCTCCTTAGCAGCTAAGGCGGCTCCCTCCCTTCCGGTGAGCTTCTCCCAACGGCCCCAACGAGGCCCTATGCCGCCACTCAGAACAACAACCTTCCGCAACAACACCGACACCAATCAGGAGTAAACCCACGGAAATATAAAACATATGGATACGGGCGATAAGGGCCTTCACATCAAAAGGGGCCCTTCATGACTCTAAAAGGATGGGTGAGCTGTGGAACCTCACATCACCGCCGCCCCAAAACAGCCTCCCTGAGAGGCTTGTCCACAAGGACATAGTGGGTTCCCGTCTTCTCGATGAGCCCGGCACCCGTCAGGTTGGTCAGCAACCTGTATAACGTCGGGTTCTCGACCGGATGGCCCGACAGGGCCATCTCCCTCTTTATCTCAGACCATGAAGCCCCACCCTCCCTCCTCGCAAGTATCCTCAGTACCTCGACGTAGAGGGGCGAATTATATATCCTTTCAAATGCGTCGAGGTCGGCCCTCCAGAGGCTGGCAGCATGCCTCCTGGCCTCTACCAAGGCTTCACGGTGGGCGTACCCCCTCAACCTCATCATACCGTAATACGACAGGAAGCCAGGCACCCCGGAAAGCTCGTTCACGGCCTCTAAGATCTCACCACTGGTGAACCTTATTCCCCTTTCCCAGAATCCCTCCTTAAGGAAACCGCTGGCCTCCCTCTCATCCCACCTGGAAAGCGCTATCCTCTCGACATACCTGGCAACCTTATAGGCCCTCCGGCCCCCTAGGAGCCTGTTGAGAAGCCCCGGCATAGATCCAGTCAACACCACAGATATGTTCTCATAGTTGTTATGGATGAGCCTTAAGAGGTAGCCTACGTTCAAGCCCTTCACCAGGGTCAGAACCTGAGCCTCATCGAAGACCAGCACAAACCTGTCGAACTTCGAATCTATCTCCCTCAGCAGAGATACAAAGTTAGAGAGGAAGAAGTCACCATGCATCTTGACCCTAGAGGCCAGGTTCAGAGCAGCGAGGTTTATCTGAGCCTCAGTGCTGAGTCGAGAGGTGTCGAAGCCGACCTCCGAGGGGGCAAGCATCCTGAAGCTTAGGGACCTCCTGCCAATGTAGGGTGTGAGGTCAAAATAGAGGTAATCGTGCTTGAAGTGCTTCAGAAAGGTCTTAACCACGCTCGTCTTCCCAGCCCGCCTAGGCCCAACAACAACCGTAAACTTGCCCTCCCTAGCCAGCCTATCCAGATCGAACACCGCCATCCTATGCCTCCTCCCATAAAGCATGTCAAGCCGGCTTATCGGCCTGTCAGTAAAGGTTGTCATAAGTTACACCCCAGCAACTAATTATGAGGCATAACTTAAAAACATCACCAGCCACTATCGCAGAGAACCCATCCTTTTCCAATGCAAAAATTGTTGCCATGCCTATGAGAAGATGAGGGGTTAATCTTTCATACTATGGCGAAACACTGAATGGGTGGGAGGTCGGCTAGGTTTCGGCGTATTCGAAATACAGCCGTACGGTTAGCGGGAACTCGTCGGGTCTCACAGGTGTCCAATAGTTCGTGACGTAGTCTCCGGGATCGACATTCCAACTCTCTTCGACCGTGCAGTACTCTTCGCCTACCCACTCAGGACATTCACCGCCGTTATCTACGAGCTGAACTTTAACACGCACATAACCTTTCTTAAGAAACGTTAACTTGTAGTAAATCCTATAATTCCCAATAGAGTTGGGGTCAGGCTCAGCCCAGACCTCCAGCGTCAGGTAGTTTGGAAATGGGTAGTATGCCTTTTTAGAGGGTGTTTGAAGTACCGTCGTCCCCATGAAGCTCATACTAAGCCTCGTATAAGATACGTATAATCCCATTATCCAGGCTGCCACGGCGGTTGACAGAGTTATAGCTATGGCTACCAGGATCACCACAGCAACAACTGGCGAAACGGCTGAGCGCCCCGGCAACAGGTACACCAAGGTCTTTCAATGTTTTGCATGTATTT
>WAQG01000224.1 GCA_015520395.1 Candidatus Geoarchaeota archaeon | reverse complement strand
GCTCCATACGTATCTCCCGCCTAATTGTTATTAACTTTTTTCCCTCTACATATGAATCTTGAACCGTAGAGGTAGAGGGCGAGCGCAGCTCTTACGGCAAGCCTGGGTGATTGAAAGACAGGTATGCCCTCTCTTTCAAGCCTTCTCGACTGTCTCCGGGTATATGGACCGCCTGCTGCTACCGCCACGATCGGCTTGCCGTAACGCTTTGCGTCGCTGACAACCCTAATTATCCCCTCGTCGAGGGGCGTGTCTTGGAAGACGAAGAATGGCATTATTATATCCACATTGGGGTCTCTGCCGAGGTGTCTAAGGGCTACTTCGTAGTCCGTGGAAGTGGCGCTTCCAGTTAGATCTACAGGGTTTCCTATCTGTGCGTATGGTGGTAGCTCCCGCTTAAGCCCCTCATACGTTTTCTCGGAGTATTCTGCCAGCTTAAGCGGTGTGATGGATATCTCGTCCGCCGCCATGACGCAGGGCCCGGCCCCGTTGGTAACCATGGCCACGTTGGGGCCACATGCGGATGGCTGCATTGAAAGGGCTTTGGATATGCCGTAGAGCTCCTCCATGTCCGATGCTTCAATTACCCCCACCTGCCTCATGGCTGCCGAAAACACCTTATAGCTACCGGCCAGCCACCCTGTGTGGGAGAGGGCCGCCCTGGATCCCTCCTCTGTCCGCCCCGCCTTTAAGATGACTATAGGCTTCTTTGGCAGAACGTTCCTGGCGGCCTTAAGCAACTTTCTCCCATCGGAAACACTCTCGGTATAAATTGCTATGACCTTTGTCTCCGGGTCTTCGCCTAGGTACTCTATGAGGTCAGCCTCATCAACGTCGCTTCTATTCCCATAACTGACAAACTTGCTTATCCCTATGCCATCCTCCGCCGCCCACTCTAGGAGGGTGCACCCAAACGTCCCACTCTGGGTCAGAAAGGCTATGGGCCCTGGGGGCGGCCTCACCATGCGTTCCCTTGACTGGAAGAAGGTGTCGAGCCTCGTCCTTGAGTCGAAGATGCCTATGCAGTTCGGGCCGATCACCCTCATCCCATAGCTCCTAGCTATCTCCACAACTCTCCTCTCTATCTCGGCGCCCTCCCGCCCAACCTCCTTAAAGCCGCCGGAAACTATCACAATGGCCTTAACACCCTTCCTCCCACATTCCTCCACAACCCTTGGAGCCACCTTGGATGGAGTGACGATAACCGCTAAATCCACCGTGTCGGGTATGTCCAGCACTGAGGGATACGCCTTGACGCCAAGTATCTCCTCGGCCCTCGGATTAACGGGATACACCCTGCCCTTATACTCGCCCTCAACAAGGCTCCTAAGTATCTCGTGGCCGACCTTCCCAGGCCTGGTGGAAGCCCCTATGACGGCCACCGAACGGGCTTTGAAAAAATAGTCGAGATCCCTCATCACATTCGAGAGACCCCACCCCCTTAATAAACCTCCTACCTATAACGCCTAGCTGCCTCAACAAGCCTCCTAACATTCTCAAGCTCTATCCGGCCATCAGGAGCCTTAAAGTAGGAGGCGACTATCACCCCATCAGCAACCCTCAGAAACTCACCAACATTCTCAGCGGTAACGCCACTTCCCACCAAGACCGGGAAATCCTCGGCTGCCTTCTTAACCCTCTCGACATACCGGACGGAGGGAGGCTGCCCGGTCATGGCCCCCGTAACTATCAGCACATCAGCACCACCCCTCTCAACATACTCCTTGACCTCCACCTCAAGCTCCCTTGCAACGAGGGGCGCAGCATGCTTAACCCTGAAATCAGCAAACACCCTTATCTCGTCGGCTCCAATGGCCCTTCTATATCTCAACGCTCGGCCAGCCACACCCTCTAAAAGCCCCTCCCCCGTCGCGTAAACCCCCATCCATACGTTCGCCCTAACAAACCTAGCGCCGCCAGCATAGGCAACCGCTATGGCCGCCTCAACCGCGTTCCGTAGTACGTTGACCCCTATCGGAAGGGATGTGCTGAGGGTCAGCTCCTTAACTATGGTTGTCATGCAGGCGACAACCTCGTAACCAACCCTGTCCTTAACGTATGGAGCATCGCCAAAATTCTCAACTATGAGGCCGTCGACCCCTCCCTCCTCAAGGATCATCCCGTCCAAAACCGCCTTCCTCAAAA
>WAQG01000223.1 GCA_015520395.1 Candidatus Geoarchaeota archaeon | reverse complement strand
GTTACATACATGCGGACTGGTGGCTCTCTTATCTAATTTACCTTGGGTTCGGAGTCTGGACCGACTCTTGGCTTGATCCTAAGGCAGATTATATCTTTTACGGCTTTTGGGCTGAGAGACATGAGATAACCTCCCAATATCAGGCCTACGGAACGGTGAAGCTCTAAAAACCTAAAACACCTTAATTTTTTGCATAGCTCCAACATACAGCCTTAACTTGCCAGCCTATCTCATTGGATCTTCCTTTAAGTGATAGAAATTGGCGATTATTCTTCATTGATGGGAGGCATTAGAGTGGAATACTTCTGTGTCTGAGCTGGATACTAATGGCCGTTTGCATGGGGGTAAAGATCATGCCTTTACAATTGTTAACCATAGTTTTGTTGAAGGTGAATCGATTTAGTCCGGCCTGGCATTATTGGGGGGTCGCCGGAGCTGAGGTTGTGGAGAGCCACTCGGCCTCACGCTAGTTGTCTACAAGTAGTTATCAACGTTTTTTAATAATGGAGATAGGCTGAGTATTATTGAGCGGGAAGGTGTGGGAAGTCTGAAGGTTAGCTGGCGGGAAGAAGTTAGAGATTTCAGCAATCATACCTGTGATAAAGGCTGTAAGAATGGTGCTGATATCATGTTTTAGGGGTTGGGCTTATCTGGATGCGAGGGCTATTCTTTCGACTTCTTCTTTCTTCTTTATGGCGTAGCTTCTTGTGTCGTTTTGTGAGGCCCAGATGAGCTCGTCTGCGAGGTTTTCCTCTATTGGTTTTGGGTTGTTGAAGGAGGCTTGTCTTGCGCCCTCCGCGATCCACCTTAATGCCAGGTCTACCCTTCTTTGTGGGGCGACGTCTACGGCCTGGTGGTAGATTATTCCTCCGTAGGCGATCTGGGTTGTCTCCTCCCTTGGCGCCGCGTTCTCAACCGCCCTCACAAGAACCTCTATCGGGTTTCTCCCGGTTCTCAGCTCTATTATCTCGAATGCCTTTTTAACTATCTTCATCGCCAGGTACTTTTTCCCGGTGTTCTTGCCGGGCCTCATAAGCATGTTTATGAGACGCTCATAGATGGGCACCTTCGACTTGCCGAACCTCGTGTTGGCGTACCTCCCGGCGGTGGTTGGCACGAACATGGGTTTAAGGCTTATGTAATCCTTCAGCCCAGGATCCCTGACCTCGATGCCCTCAACGCTCCACTTTCCGAAAACCTTGACCCTAGACCTCCAGTTCTTAACGGTTTCCTCAAGGGCCCTCTCAATCTCCTCCCTTGAAAGCGACAACCCCCATATCACCTCATAGGCTTTTTCCTCTTCCCCTTAAGTATCGCCTGAAGGGAGACCCCATTGACCTTGATGACCTTCCACCGCACACCGGGCAGGTCGCCGTAGGCCCTACCCTGAGACCCACCTATACCCTCCACAATAACCTCATCATGCTCAGAAATCACGTTGAGAGCCCCGTCCCCCGGACAGAAGGCGGTTATCTCCTTCCCATTCTTCACAAGCTGGACCCTCACACACTTCCTGACAGCAGCGTTGGGCTGCCTAGCCTCAACACCAACCTTCTCAAGAACTATCCCCCGGGCCTGCGGAGCACCCTCCAATGGATCATACTTCTTCTTAAGCTGAAGCATCCTCCTCTTATAATCCGGCTTACTCCAACGGAACTTCTTCCTCTTCATTATCAGCTTCCTAGCAGCGAACAGCCCCTTCGGAGACTTCGAGCCCGGCATCTCCAAACGAAGACACCGAAACCCACCTATAAACCTTTCCACCTAGAGAAGCTCATAACAAAGTCGCAACAAGCCCGTGGCAATCATAGGGATGAAGGGGAGGGTGTCCACCCGACAGGCTACTATGTAATATATTAACTTGCAGACTGTACCCAGAAATAGCATTTGAAGGAATAGGAACTTTAAGCCCTTGGAAACACTCCGAGATTCTGAGGTTCATGTACGGTGATAGCCTATTACTGCATGTCGCAGGCGCGTTTAGCTAGGGGCCTCTTCATAAGCCCTCTTCTTAGCCTCGTAGTCCTCCCGAGTACCGGCTATTCTTGCGGGTATGCCCATTACGACGCTTCTTGGGGGGACGTCCTTTGTGACGACTGCCCCGGCCGCCACCACAGCATACTCTCCGATCTCGATCCCTGCTATTAGGGTTGCGTTGGCGCCTATCACGGCTCCTCTTCTGATGGTTACGCCGGCTAGGCGTTTGCTGGCTGGGTATTTGTCGTTTGTTACACAAACCCTGGGTGCAAGGAAGACGTTGTCCTCAACTATACTGCCTTTTGGGAGGTAGACGGAGCTTTGGATGCTCACATTCCTACCTATTACAATAGGCCCGTCGAGGATCGTGCCGCTGCCTATGAGCGTGCCTGCACCGACCCTGACCCCCTCCCTAACTATGACGTGATGTCCCGTCTCGACGTGGTCGCCCAGCTCCGCCCCCTCATAGACCACCGTGAAAGGCCTGATGACAACGCCGTTGCCAAGGACAGCCCCGCTGCTAGCCCTGTCAAGCTCCTCGTCGGACGCCCCGGCCCCCAGCAGGCTGGCCCTGGAGGGGTAGCCTATGATGGCTGGGCCATAGATCTTTGACCCGCTCCCTATCCTGGACTCCCCATAGACCTTGACGTCGGGCCCCAGTAGGACTCCATCCGAAATCCTGGCCCTACGGGATAAGTAGCCCATCTCAACCCTGCAACGCCCCGTAAAGGCTAATAAGCCTTTACATGGACGGATTAGAGAACTACTTTACGAGAGTCCCAAATTCTTAAACCCGATGAGATTAAGCCGGGTCGAAGCTTCAGTTCTGGTGGGCTAAGCCTTAAAGGATCACAACCCTATCTATGTCAAAATATCTTTTTGAGAGGATTCGGGCCCTATTTATGTTTCGCCCTTTCGCCCCTATGGCTATCCTTTTGTCTGCGGGCTCAACCCTGACATACGCCACGAGCTCTCCCCGAGGGTTCCTCATTATCTGAACGCTCTTAACCCTGGCTGGAGCCAGGCTGTTTCTTATCAGTTCTTCGGGCTTGTCTGAGTAGGCGACGACCTCCACCCTCCTGTTGAGGAACTTGCTTAGCTGCTGTATCTTGAAGCCCCTCCTGCCTATGGCTAGCCCCACCTCCTCAGGCTTGACCACAAAGATCAGCCGGTTGTATTCTTCGTCGATTACGCAGTCCCTCACGGTGGCGCCTGTCAGGCTCTGGAACAGTGATATGTATCTGAGCTCCTCGTTTCCAAGCACTATCCTAGGCACCCTCCTCGACCTCCTCCTCGAAGAGGCTCATTATGTTGGACTCTCCAGGGTCAATTATGGCTATTGAGGAGACCATGAAGGGCTTCTCCAAGAGCTTCCCGAGATCCCAGCTGTCCCCATCGTAGATGTATATTGGGACGTTGGCCAGCTTGGCGTAGTATTTTAGCTGGGCGACTATATCCTCTCTTGCCTCGGCCGCGACTATGACGCCTGCCACACGCTTTGTGAGGAGGAGCGATTTCACAGTGTTAAAACCGTAGGCCAGCTTTCCCGTCCGCATCACCACCTTGAGCTCCCTGTTTAGATCGATCACCCTCCCATCACCTCTTAACCTGTTTTCCACGAGGCTCCCTCATATAAAAGTATGCTCCGAGGGTCGCGGTCCCGTAGGGCATCGGCTGCCCAACTATTATGTTCTCCGCAACGCCCCTGAGATCGTCGACCTCGCCACGCGCGCTGGCGTTGTAGAGGTGGGTCGTAACCACCTCAAATGCGGCACGGGCGAAGACGCTCTTCTTATCCTTAACTATCCCATGCCTCCCTATCTGCCTTATCCTTCCCGTGAAGGTCATGGCGTCGGCCAGCAGAATTATATGCCTTATATCCACGTCAAGGCCCTGCTCCCTCAGGACACCAACTATCTCATCTATGAGAACTTGTCTTGCAGCCTCTATCCCAAACTCCCTGTAAACCTCGAAGACATCGTTGCTCCTAACACCCCTCGCATCAACCCCCGGCACCTTCATCACAGCCCTTATGTTAGACCCCTCCGTCAAAATGTAGTACTCGATGCCATCCCCTGTGCTCCTCTTCTTTACTATAGCCCTCCTAATCCCGGGTATCCCCTTGAGCCTGACGCTCAGGATCTTGTCCTTAAGTTGCCTAAGCTTAACATAGCTGAACTCCTCAAGGTAAACAACCCTTATAATGCCCTTCTCCGGGTCGTCGAGGAACACGTCGGTGTTCCTAACCTTCTTCAAAGCCTTCACTATGTCCTCCAGGCCCACATCCCTTCGCTCGGCCTGCTCCAGATCTATATAGAGTATGACCTGACCCTCGAAGGGGTCTATCTCGTACCTCACGGTCAGGTCGCCCACCAGGAGCTCCTCGATCTCCTTAACCACCTGTTTTGCAAGCTCCTCATTCTTAGCGTACTCGCCCTTCAACGGGATCCTCATCATAGGTGTAGACGGCTTAGAGCGGGCATCGACCAGCTCTATGAGCCTTGGAAGGCCGAGCGTCACGTTCAGCTCCCTAATACCGACGTAGTGGAACGTTCTGAGGGTCATCTGTGTGCTCGGCTCCCCCATGGACTGGGCCGCAACCACGCCGACGACCTCTCCGGGCTCGACGAGCCTAGACTCGTAGTCCTTGATGACCTCCTCGACAAACCTCCCCCAAACCTCCCTGGGCAGTTTCTCCAACCGCCTAAGGGCCTCTTCCACTATCTTCGGGGGTAGGCCCGCATTCTCCATAACTCTTCTATACCTCTCCAGATCCTCAGGCACTGGCCTTCACCTCTATCTCCTTTAAGACCCGCCTCTCGATCTCGTCGAAGTCCACAGGGTCTCCGCCAACGCTGCGCGTCGGGTCAATCCCATCCTCGCCATACAGGTACTGGATTATAAAGCCCTCAGCACTCTGGACTGTGCCGTCGTACTCCACGTGGAGGTCTAGGAGGGCGTTTATCAACCTCCTCTGCATGTACCCGCTCTGAGACGTCCTAACTGCGGTGTCCACGAGCCCCTCCCTGCCGCTCATCGCATGGAAGAAGAACTCAGTTGGCCTGAGTCCCTCCTTATAGTTGCTCTTTATGAAGCCTCGGGCCTCAGCTCCGAGGTCGCCGGGCTTAAAGTGTGGGAGTGTCCTGTTCAAGTAGCCTCTCCTTATCCTCTCGCCTCTTATGGTCTGTTGCCCTATACAGGCTGTCATCTGGGTGAGGTTGAGCATCTTGCCCCTAGCCCCGGTCTTAGCCGTTATCAAAACGCTGTTGTTGGGTAAGAAGTACCTTTCGGCTATCTTCCCTGACTCGTCCCTCGCCATGTTCAGCTCGCTTATTATCTTCTGCTCAAGCGTCTCCTCGAGGGTTGCCCCGGGCTCTCTCTCCAGCTTGCCCTCCCTGTACATCTGGATGTACTCGTTAACCTTCTTTATGTGCCTGTCTATAACCTTCTTGATCTCCTTCTTGGCATCCTCAGGCAGATCCTCCTCGTCCAGCCCCATGGTGAAGCCATACATGTCCAGGAACATCAAAAGCATCCATGACAGGTTGTCGAGGAACTCCCTGCCCTTCTCTGCACCCTCCTGGAGTATTATCTTGTGGAGCAGGGTCTTAGACTTCTGGTCGCCAATTGCATTGTGGTCTATCACTCCGGAGATAAGCTTACCCTCCTTGATAACGACCTTTCTATCCTCGGGATCGATGTCCATGAGCGCCTCGCCCTCGTAATCCACCTTCGGAAGCACTAGGCTGAACAGCTCCTTGCCAGTATACTCGCTCTTTTCCAGAGGCCCCTTATAGTTGGCCATCCCGAGTATCAGGGCTGCTTTAAACCTGTCCAGCTTGGTTTGTCTTCGGGTTAGGAGGTAGGCAGACGAGATGTAGTCGTGGAGGGCCCCCACTATCACTCCGCCATACCTAGGCGTAAGCATCTGTTCCTGAACCCTCATGATTATCTTCATCTCCGCCCAGGCCTCCTTCGACTGGGGCACATGGAGGTTCATCTCATCTCCATCGAAGTCTGCGTTGTAGGGTGGGCATACAATCGGGTTTATCCTGAAGGTTTTGTATGGAAGAACCTTGACGTGATGCGCCATCATGGACATCCTGTGGAGCGAGGGTTGGCGGTTGAAGAGGACTAGATCGCCATCCATTAGATGCCGCTCAACTATATATCCGGGGCCAAGCCTCTCCGCCATAGCCTCCCGGTCACGGACAAACCTTAGGTCGACCGCCCTCCCGTCAGGCCTGATGATGTAGTTTGCCCCTGGATACTTCTCCGGCCCATTGATTACCAGTTGCCTTAAGGCATCGATGTTATGCTCGGTTACAGGCTCTGGAACCGTAAGGATCTTTGCAACCTCTACTGGCACGCCAACCTCATTGATGCTTATGTAGGGGTCTGGGGAGATCACCGTTCTGGCGGAGAAGTCGACCCTCTTACCCGATAGGTTGTTTCTAAATCGCCCATCCTTCCCCTTAAGCCTCTGGGCAAGGGTCTTTAAGGGTCGGCCTGACCTGTGGACCGCTGGCGAAATGCCCGCCAGCTCGTTGTCAAAGTAGGTTGAAATGTGGTATTGAAGGAGGTTCCAGTGCTCATCTATGATCATCTGTGGAGAGCCGGCTTCGATCGTACTCTTAAGCTTCTCGTTAGTCCTCACAATGTCGCCGAGCTTGTGCGTCAGGTCGTCTTCAGACCTTTCGCCTGACTCTAGGGTTATTGAGGGTCTAACACTTATTGGTGGGACGGGCAGAACCGTTATGACCATCCACTCTGGCCTGGCAACCTCAGGATCAAATCCAATGAGCCTGACATCCCCATCAGGGATCTTCTCAAGCCACTCTCTTACATCCTTCGGTGAAAGATGCTTTATTGGTTTATTCCGCTCGTCAACCAGGTAGAATGTTGTCGGTTTCTCAAGCTTAACCTTATCCTTCTTAGCACCACAATGAGGACATTTCGTCGCCTTAGCCGCCTCCTTAATCACCTTCTCGTAGAAGCCAGTCTCACGCAGATAGTTGCCGGTCCTTTTTATGTACTCTAAAAGACGCCTTTTCTTCTCAATCACCTCATCACTTAGAGTAATCCTTCCACATTTACTGCAGGTGGCCCGAAGGGCATTATAGATATGTTTTGTAAATCCAACATGAATTACAGGGAGAGCAAGCTCGATGTGCCCAAAGTGTCCAGGACACTCCCCTGAACGCCCATCACAGGTCTCGCACCTCTGCCCAGGCTCCAGCGTCCCCATCCTTCGATCCATAAGGCCGAAAGGCATCGGTGAGCCATCCTCATCGTAGGTGTCCGGCACCGTTAAGCTTACCACAGACATCTTCCTTACCATTTCCGGTGAGAGGACGCCGAACTTTATGCTCTTGATATAGTACCTGGGCGGAGACCCCAGCCTGAACGCCATCATCTCAACCTCCTATACCTCTCCACAACCTCAATCTTGGGATAGATCATCATACTCATCAGCTCCTGAAGCAGCAGCTTAAAGGCGTAGGACACCTCCACCTCTGCAACATCAGCGTCTGGGCCGCAGAGCGGGCAGACGTAGGTCTCCCTCCTATGGTCATAGTAGGACAGCATCCCACACTTCTTACAAACATAGATCAACGTCCGGTCAGACATGTCCATTAACCTATCTTTAAGCGATGCGACAGCTCCGTGCCCGATCAGACAGTCCCGCTCCATCTCACCAAACCT
>WAQG01000222.1 GCA_015520395.1 Candidatus Geoarchaeota archaeon | reverse complement strand
TGTATCACCTGACGTTGCGTATTTTAGTATTTTTGCGCGCTTGCCTCCAAGCAGCTTTGCCGCGAACATGACGCTCATCACGGGACCCGGACCACACATTGAGACACCTAAACGGTAAACCGCCTCATATACGCCCCTCGGATCCATGTCTTCCACGGCCTTTATGATGTGTGAGTCCAGCTTTACGGCCAGCGAATGAGGGTTATAATGGGAGAGATCCGAGGAGGCTATAAAAAGTGTTTCTCGACCACCAACCTCCGCCAAAGTCCTTCCCAGCTTCTCCGAGGTCTCCAGGCTCTGATCCATCATCACAATTGGAACAAACTTGAAATTATTACCGTATATGTATTGTAGGAAGGGTAGTTGAACCTCTATTGAATGCTCGAACATGTGCGCCTCATAGTCAGGCCTAGCACTGCGACACCTCTCAATGATCTTTGAGGCTAGGGTTTCGTCGACCTCAACCCTCCCAAGCGGGGTCTCCCAGACCCCCTCAGGCATAACTGAAACTGGTGGGCCATAGCCCGTGTGATTTGGGCCGATTATGACTATTGATCTGGGGATGCCCTCCTGGGACAACATATAGTAGCTATGTGCCGCAACCGGCCCTGAATACACATAGCCAGCGTGAGGTGAAATTATGCCTATTATGCTTCTTACCCTGCTGTCGGTCTTTGTTGGTAGCTTACCAGGACCTACCCGGTGAAGGAAACACCACTCAATCTGTTCTCGGAGGGCCTCTGGGCCATACTCGTAAAAACTTCCTGCAACAACACTACGCCTAACCCTCAAACCCAAGCACCCAGAAATATTTTTAGAAAACCTTTAAGATAAAACTCACTCGCCTAATACTCCTCAAGCAATTTAGCCTCAAATTCCTCTATTGGAACCTGTAGGTCGCCATCTGGTGGGATATCCCCTCTCTCCCTTAATATCTGCCTTGCGAGCAGCCAGTACACCGTTGCAAGCGCCCGCTTCCCCTTGTTGTTTACGGGTATTGCAAGGTCGATTTCACTACAGCTATGCTCGGTATCACACAACGCGACGACGGGGATCCCAACCCTACTAGCCTCCTCGACGGCCTGGATGTCGGCGGCTGGGTCATTGACAAAAACGACGTCTGGCTCGACGTAGTAGGGGAGGTGCGGGTTTGTCAGTGTTCCCGGCATGAAACGCCCGGTAATAGGCACCGCACCCACTATTTCGCAGAACTTCTTCACGGGCTGTATCGCGTAGGCTCTTGAGGCAACAACCAGTATCTTTGACGGGCTATAGTAGGAGAGGAACTTTGCAGCTATCCTTATCCGCTCGTCTATCTTCTTAACGTCGATGATGTTTATGCCGTCGGGCCTCGTTTTGTAGATGAACCGCTCCATATACTTGGATTTAAACCTGGTTCCTATGTGTAGACCCGACGATATGTAAAGCTCAGCTGAAGCCAGCATTAAGCCCTCTTCCCTCCCGGACTCCTCACGCCCCTCCGACATGCCATTCACCTCTAGGCTAAGGTGCTATTTAAATGAGAGGTTCCAGATCCTGGAAGACGGCAGCCCATCCTCGATCCTAAGCAGCTCGTTATGCTTAGCCATCCTCTCCCCACCCATGATGCCAGTCTTTATCATTGGCGCGTCCAGAGCTACGGACAGGTGGGCAATGGTCACATCGCATGTCTCGCCACTCCTATGAGAGACCACAATCCTGTATCCATTCTCCCTAGCAAACCTCACCGTTTCAAGCATCCCTGAGATCGTGCCCACTTGGTTAGGCTTAACGAGTATCGAGTTTGCAGCGCCTCTCTTCACGCCCTCCCTCAGCCGGTCTATATTTGTGACGAAAAGGTCGTCGCCAACTATAAACACATCCCTGAACTCCTTGACAAGATCTGAGAAGGCGTCGAAATCCTCCTCGTGGAACGGGTCTTCCAGGTATATCAACCCGTAGTTCTCAATAAGGGAGGAGATGAACCTGTAATGCTCCTCAGCCGACAGCTCCCTACCCTCATACCTATACCTCCCATCAACCCACAGGCTAGAAGCCGCGACGTCCAGGCCGATTCCAAGCTTAACGTCGATCGGGCTACGCTTCTCAACCACCCGAACGGCCTCCTTAACTACATCCATTGCTTTAGTTAAACTAAGCCTTGTAACCCAAGCGCCTTCATCATTCCTACCGCCAGCAAAGCTCTCATCAAGCTTAGCTAGAAGTTTCCCAGCCTCCCTATGAACCTCAACCACCAGGGACAGGGCCGCTGCATAGCTTGGCGGATTTAGAGGAACCACGAGGATCTCCTGGAACGGTATGGAGCGCCATAAGGCATGTTTCCCACCCCCAATAACGTTGCCCAATGGGAGGGGGAGCCTGTTTGCGGAGGGGCCGCCAAGGTACCTATAGAGTGGGAGGCCTAAAGCGTTGGAAGCCGCCCACAGATTCGCCATCGAAGTGGCGATAGCAACCGAACCCCCAATCCTGGAGAAATTCCTCGTACCGTCAAGCTCCATGAGAAGCCTGTCTAGGGACCACTGATCAAGGGAATCCAGACCAATGAGCTCGGGCGCAACCTCCTTTCTAAACCTCCTGACGGCCTCCTCAACGCCCCCCTTGGGGAAAGCAACTGCCTCGTGGCGGCCTTTACTGGCGCCACTTGGCGCTATGGCTGATCCAAATGACGACTCGGTCTCGATAATAACCTCTACAGTCTCCTCGCCCCGGCTGTTTCTAAGCCTTCGAATATAGGCCGCGTCAATTAAGGCACTCAACCCTCCTCACCCGGGGCTGCGGGGGAGAAGAGGAGGAGCTTATCTATCAGCTCCAGGTGGCTGATAAACATCCTTCTGCAACAATATCTCTTGATCCCGAGGTCATCAAGAACCTTCCCCGGTTTCTCACCCATAGAGACCCTTCTGACGAACTCCTCCCAATGCTGGCCTATCGGAGCCCCGCATGTAAAACACCTTACTGGAAACATCAAGACAGCTCACCTACCTGTAGGAGGTCTGCTTCTTAGCCCTAGCGCTATGGCCCAGAGGCTTCTTCGGCTCGGCCTGCCTGGGATCCCCAGCTATCATACTCCTATCATACTCAATGTACATCTCCTTTAGCTCCTCACTCTCAAAGAACTCGACAAGGCCCCTGGCTATGGCGCTCCTCACAGCCTGAGCCTGGGCCATAAATCCTCCACCCTTAACGTTAACATCTATGTCGAAAACATACCTAAGCTTCTCATCCAGCAGTAATATCGGCTCACTTATAAGGAGCCTGGCGAACTCAGGCTCCCATATCTCCAGGGGGATACCATTTATCCTAACCCTCCCTATCCCAGGCCTTATAACAGCCCTCGCAACCGCGGTTTTCCGCTTCCCAGTGGCTATCACATACTTCCCCACACTCACGTCTACTCACCGATCTTCAGGCCCCTTGGCGGACGCCATCCAAAGAGCATAGCAATTTCACCAAGATAAACGTATTTTCGGCCCAGCCTAGACGCCATGGCATCCTCAAACTTGACCTTCTCGACTTCCCTATACCTCTCCGGAACCCCTGGATAGACCCTCAAACGCTTATACGCCTCCCTCCCCCTAGGCTTCTTTCTCGGCAGCATTCCACGAACAGCCCTCCTCACGATGTTCTCAGGCCTCCTAGGGTTCCGGTGCCCATGGGTCTCGGGATTCAACAGCGTCGTCTTTCTGTACCGCTCCTTAAACTGCTCAATCCGCCTATACTTATCACCACTCAACACAGCCTTGGCAGCATTAACTATGACGACCCTGTGGCCGTTCAGCAGGAGCTTAGCGACATGGGACGCCATCCTCCCAAGGATCTGATCCTCAGCATCAACAACTATCACATCCCGCTCCACTGCACACTCACCCCAGTATCTTTACATTACTCCCATCAGGCCTCTCCTCAACCATCTGCTCCAGGCTTAACACCCTACCCCCAGCCGCCCTAATCTTATCGGCGGCAGATTTAGAGAAGCTTAGGGCGGCCACAACGACGGGATGGTCTATGTGACCAGCCCCCAGAACCTTCCCTGGGACGACAACATACTCGCCGTTGCTGGTGTACCGATTTATCTTACTAACGTTCACCTCTATTCTCTGGCGTGTCGGCTTCTCCAACAGTTCCGCAACCCTCCTCCATATGGGCGCCCCATATCTCTTGCTAGCCTTTCTTAGGAAACGTATCGTCTTCCTAGTTAGAGGGTTGGTAGGCCCTGTCCTCTTCACCATCTCCCTACACACCCGCCTCCTCTAAGCTACTCCTAAAACTATCAATCGTCCCTATTAATATCTCTATAGCCTTCACGAATATCTCCTCGGGGGGCAGGGCCCCGGTAGACTCAAGCTTATAGACGAACTTATCCTCGTGCCACCTAACCTTAATGGCCCCCTCAGGACACACATACTCACAGTATCGGCAGAGCGTACATTGGTAAGGCCTTGTGAGCCTGACACTCTTCGTCGAGACCGCAAGGACGCCCTTCGGACAGTTATTCACACACTCCTTGCACTTAGGCGCCTTACACTTTGACTTGTCCACCTCAATGTATGGGACGTTTTTGTAAGCGCTGACAGAGACGGGCTGCCACTTCGCATGCTCCCTACCCGTGCCGAGCCTCGCGTAGGCTGAAAGCTTCACAGTCTGCCCCCTCCGCAGCTTAACTATGGGGATATTGTTCCACACGGGCTTTACGTCTGGAGATGATGAAACCAGGTCTCCTGAATATACTATCTGTCCATCCCTTGTCGCAGTTACGTCAAGGCTGAGGGTAACCGTATCCTCGGGCCTCATGGTGTCTAGATCCGTGGTTAGGGGAATGAGTCCCAGCCTATGGGCAAGTATCTCGTCATACATTATCGATGAGTTATCCAGTATGACCACTGTGTCTATAGCCATCGTTGGGACGTCGGCAATAGTGGCTCTCCTGACCGAGTTAAGGAGGGTAGGGTTGAGGCCCTCGACCAGAAACTCGAGGTATAGCTTCCTTCTCTCCAGGAGCTTTACACCCACCATTGCCTGCCTACCGCAGAAACTAACTGAAAAGACGCCTATATATGTGACTATCAGAATTTTAGGCTGGGTTATGGATGAGGAGGTTAGGCGATCCTACTTAGCGGCTGGCGAGATAGTGAGACAAGCGCTCAAACTGGCCGTGGACCGGATCCACGTGGGAATGCCTATAGAAGAGCTATGCAACCTTGTTGAGGGATACATTCTCGACCGGGCTGAACTGGCGTTCCCCTGCAACATATCTGTGAACGAGGTGGCGGCTCATGACAGCGCGGATCTAAAGGATGAAAGGGTAATACCGAAGCTCAGCCTCGTAAAGGTTGATGTTGGTGCCCATGTTAACGGCTATATCGCCGACGCGGCTGTGAGCGTGTCGTTTTCAAAAACGCATACCCGCCTCTTGAAAGCGGCAAAGAGCGCTTTAGATAGGGCCGTTGAGGTTATGAAACCGGGAGTTAGTCTGGGGGCCGTGGGCGGAGTGATCGAGAAGACCATCAGATCCTTTGGATATAGGCCTATAGTTAACCTGAGCGGACACCTACTTTCCAGATATGTTCTCCATGCCGGGAAGAGCGTTCCTAACATAAGGGCGTTCATGGCTGGCAAGGTTCTTCATGGAGAGGTCTACGCGGTGGAGCCGTTCGCAACGAATGGCATGGGCAGAGTTTTAGAGGGGCGGAATATAAGGATATTCTCGCTTAAGGCGACCCCCCGGCGGAAGCCGAAGGAGAGGTTTGAGAAACTCGCCCGCCTGATATGGCTGGAGAGAAGAGGTCTCCCCTTCTCTGCTCGATGGTATGTTAAAAGATTCAGTGACGTTGATAGCCTTGTTTGGAGCATGTATAACCGTGGGATGGCCAGAGGCTATCCAGTTTTAATAGAGGTGGAGAAGGGGCTTGTAGCCCAGTTTGAATACACAGTGATTATAGAAAGGGATGGCGCGTTCATAACCACTCCGCTTGACTTCCTCGATTAGCGCTTCCTCGGCTTCCTCATATAAATATACTTAACAAACATTTTGTCGCCACACTTGGGACACTTCTCCTCAGTAAGCTTCCCGACGTACTCACCCTTTTTAAACGACCTCTCTATCTCCTCCCCACACCTCCTACATTTAAGCAGCGAAAAAACCTGCACTCTTGATATTAGCTCCTGAATGCTCCTCGGATACCCCTTTGAAGAACTCATCCAAGCTCCACCCCATTCCCAATACCCATCGTATTCCCAATCCCAACAACCAGCGCAGTCCCATTCTCGGGAACCAGCTCCCTTATAAGCTCCCTCACCCTTTCAACAACCGTTTCGACCGCGTCGACAATCTCCTTGGTTATGGGGGCCAAAGCCTCTTTAATGTCCTCCTTTATAACTATCGCGTGAAGCGGAATATCGTACTTAGTGGCAACATCCTCTATCTTAAACTTCTCAGGCCCAGGATCTCCAATTGCTGCACCTATGCCCTCCGCAATCGATCCACTCTTTTCTCCCTCAAGTTTTAAGGCCGCATCTATTGTAACTATCAAATCTATACCCCCGCGGAGCTCCTCGACAATCCGCCTCACGGCATCGCCGGGCTTACCGATTCGCCCGCCGGGGCCAGCAGCCTTAATGACCAGCACCCGCCTATTATCCATGTTTACCTCGGCCATCACGATGTCCTCGCTGACCAGCTTGGTCTCAGCATTCCCCATGAGGTGGGCTGCAACCATGGGGCCTATCCCATCCCCCACAGGCACGCCCCTTACCGTAGCGTAAAATGAGTTGTAGTATGCCTTAGCTATTTCCTTTAACTGCGGAAGTATTATGTCGAGCTGGGCTAGAATATGGATGTTTCTGGTTTTCTTGCCTATCATGTAGAGATGCCTGGCATACTTGTAAATTATGTTCAGAACCATCACAGTCACAAGCATATTCTCGAAGTTAGCCCTCTCCTCGCTTCCAGCATTAGGGGCCAGGATCCTGGAAATCCTATTCAGACTCCTCCTAGACACATTAATAAGGTGTTCAAGCCTCCTCAGTATTCCACTCGGATCTATGCTTACGGGCTCTATGGTGAAAAAGTCCATAGCCCTATCAATGTACTTCAACTCCTCATCCCCACAGCCATACTCCTTAGCAACCTCAGCGACTATTCGCCTACCGCTAATAAGCATGTACTCGAAGTCTTCCAGCTGCCTCTTAGCCTTGAATAGATACATTATAACCTGTCCGGGAAGCCATGTGAGATAGAACAGTACGAATAGGATTATGTAGATAAGCCAGGCCGTTTCGTCATTGCCGAACTGGGCTAGAAGCAGCTCCACCCTCCCACCGTATTCCTAAAACATAACCAGCAATATAAAAATGAGCATTCGAAGAACTAAACCACATACTCCCCTAGGATCCTCACCGTCCTGAGGAAAGGATTAAATCCTACCTCTGCTAAGAGAATTTGTGGGGGGCTACGCCGGCCATAGGGGGCGGGACCCACCCGAACCCATTCCGAACTCGGAAGTTAAACCGCCCTCCGTTGCGGCTAGTAGTGGGTTCCGCGAGGACCCGCGAGGGCCGCAAAGCTGGCGGGCCCCCCTTGGGGCCGTGGCCTAGCAAGGTAGGGCGGCGGGCTCCAGAGCCCTGCTCTGGAGCGACGACCCGCAGGGGGATGAGTTGGGGAAACCCGTAGGTCAGGGGTTCAAATCCCCTCGGCCCCACCATTCTTGCCAGCTTTTTAGTGGATAAGCTCTTGCGGCACCTTTACTTCTCTTTCGACCTTCATCGCGACCTTTGCTATATTATAATATATCTTCCTGGCGAATATGCATCCTGGATCAGGCCCCATTATGTTACCGGTGTAGGATAGGGCTCTTGCCCTACATCCGCCACACACATTTCTAAACGGGCAGCTTCTGCACGGCTCCCCTAACACATCCCTGTTTCTAAGCAACTTGAATGTTGAGGAGTTCTCCCAGATATCCCTGAACGTCCTTTTCCTTATGTTCCCAACCTTTAATGGTATGAAGACGCAAGGCGAAATATCCCCATTAGGCTGGATGGCGGCGTAAATCCTCCCGGCCCCGCATCCACCTATGAACTCTGCGAGGGCTAGTATTCCGGGGTCATAGCTCATGGCGAAGTGGGTTGGAGAAATGCGTTGCCCGTGGCTCTCAATTAGCGAGACCATTGAGAACTGGGGGGCAGTGCTCGCTATCTCGATGTCTCTGGAGGTAGCCTCCCTATAAATTTTTCTTAAAGCCTCGAACCTTTCCTCTGGAGTCAGATCCCACTCCACGATCTCCCGCCCCCTCCCGGTGGGTATAAAATTGAAGAATATAAGACGCTGAACGCCAAGCTCTTCAGCAAGCTCAGCAATGTCCTCTATCTCATCTAGGTTCATTTTAGTGAGGGTTGTTGCTATACCCGTCACAAGTCCGGCTTGAACAGCGTTCCTTATACCCCGCACAGCCCGTTTCCAAGCCCCCGGAACCCCTCTAAACGCATCGTGCTTTGCCGGATCAACCGAATCAAGGCTTACCTCGACATACCTGACGCCCGCACGTTTCATTTTCTCGGCATATCTCTGAGTTATCACCGTGCCATTTGTCGCCACAGCGACGTATATCCCCCTATCAGCCGCCTCCCTGGCCGTCCGGAGGAAGTGTGGATGAATCGTCGGCTCCCCCCCGGAGAAGGCTATGGCCGCCACTCCCGCAGCGTCTAGATCCGCCACAACCCGCAACTTTTCACTTAAGCTCAGCTCATCTGGAGTAGGCTTATCTGCCCTCTGGTAGCAATGCCTACACCTAAGGTTACATGCGTTAGTGAAGTTCCAGACTATAAGAAAGGGGGCTGGCAGCTTCTGAGGAACGGTAACACCATACCTAGCTATACCTTCAAGGATTAACGAGAGACCCCGCCTCACCGCGGGGTCTTGTGCATAGATCTTAAAGCCCTCCTCATCAGAGCCTGTGAGGAGGGCACCCATCTTAATAATTAACCCAAGTATTGTTGTATCAAATCTACAGCTTATCGTGATGGGTTTCTTAACCCCTGAATATACAGCTAATGCATCCTCTACAGCAGGCCTACCCTCCAACCCCCTCCTAACCAAATATCTAAGTAGCAGTCGGCTCAGCGGGTTGCCGAGCCCATACTTCATTATG
>WAQG01000221.1 GCA_015520395.1 Candidatus Geoarchaeota archaeon | reverse complement strand
TCCCTCAACACTACGGCCCTGCTACAGAGCCTCCGGGCTAGCTCTAGGTCGTGGGTCGCAACCATAAGTGCAGACCTCCTGGACACCGCTGCGAGCAGCTCCTCCACCAGCCTTGAATGGTATGGGTCTAAGCCTAGGGTTGGCTCATCGACAACCATGACCTTGGGGTCTAGGGCTATGGCTGAGAGTATCGTGAGAAGGCGCCTATGCCCACGGCCAAGCGTCCAGACTCCGGCATCCATCAACCCCCTAAAACCGCCCATCAGTAGGAGCTTCTTGGAGAGCTCCACCGGGTTCTTCACACCTGCCGCCTTCAGACTTAAGCTGAGGTCTTCGAGGGGGGTTTTGCCGAGGAACTGCTTTTCCGGCTGCTGAAACACGTATGTTGAAACACCCCTGCCAGGCTTGCCCCCATTGACGAGAACCTCGCAACCCCTACACCTCAGAAGCCCAGCGACTATCCTACCAAGGGTGGATTTGCCAGCCCCGTTCCTCCCCAAGACGCATATGGGCTCTCCTGTCCCAAACCTCAGCCTCACCCCCTGGAGGGCGAAGGACCCACCGTAACTGAAACGTTTGATCCTGACGGTAACCGAGACCTCTCTCTCCCTCGGGCCTATGAGGGATCTAAGCCCTTCAAGGTCTATCCGAGGTTGCCCTTCAGAGTCCCCCAGCTTCACAATGCGGTCAGCAAACCTCACCTTATCCTCTGAATGGGCTGTGACAATGACCCCCCTTCCCTCAGATGCCATTTCCCTCAGAAGGTTGCTGGTCAGCTCTGAGGTTGGGGGATCCAGGTTCGCCCAGGGGTTGTCCGCTATTATCAGCCTCCTCTCCTCAACCGCCGCGAGGGAGGCTAGGGCGACCCTCTGCCTCTGCCCCCCGCTCAACCTGAGGATCGAGTCCTCCGCGTGGTTCAGAATCCCGAACCTATCCAGCCACCTGTAAACCCTCTCCCTTATGAGGGATGGGCTGTAGCCGAGGTTTTCGAGCGCGAAGGCAACCTCGTCGTCAACCCTATTGGACACGAACTGAAGGTCGGGTTCGTCGGGAAGAACCCCTATAAGCCTCGCAAGCCCAGCCCTATCGAACTCCCTGATCCTCCTGCCAAACAGCCTTATCTCGCCCCTATGCTCTATAAGGCCCGCTATAGCTAGGACGAGGGAGGTTTTCCCAGAACCATTAGGCCCGACGAAGGCTAGAACCTCCCCCTCCTCTAGGTGGAATGACAGGTCTTTAAAAAGGGCCTTTCCATCTAAGTCTAGGCCTAGGTTCAGGGCTCTGAGGATCGTTTTAGAGCCTGATCGCACCGGCCTTCACCGCTGAGTCTACGGTAGCCTTGACCAACACTCCCGCAAACAACGCCCCACTCAACGCCATCAATCCTATTATTGTCAGGTGTAGCTCAGGCGGATATAAGCGGCATCCGGGGTAGAATGGGGAGACGAGGCAGTCATATGGGTAGGCCGCTAAGACTGGCAGCACTCCGGCCAGGATCATGACAGGATAGCCCCACCTCCTATACCTGGTTAGTGCGAAGGCCAGCTCACTCATTATCCCCTGGGCCGGCCCGTAGTAGAGGAGCATGACGTTATACTGGCTTAGGGATAGGAGCTCTATGATAGCCCCTATAGTTTCCCCTAAGAAAGCTGCGCCCGGCTTCCTCACAACGTAACCCACCATCGTGCCGCCTATGAACCACATCCCGTAGATCGCGCCTATCCCTATATGCCCACCCACAGCGTAAACTATGTTTGCAACCACATGGCTCCACACCGCAAAGACGACCCCAGAGATCACCGAGAAGCCTGCGATTCTAGCTATATCCCTGGGGGTATACATCCCTTCAACACCGATGCTATGGAGGGGGACACCCAACATAAACCTATCTTGTCTTGATAAAACTAGGCCAATTTTGCCCCCAAACTCCTGGGGTTGTTGTCTGGATGGGTTTTTATTCCTGGATCCTCGATTATTTCTAGGTGAGCTTGGGTGAGTGCCGAGGGCTATAGGTGTTCCTAC
>WAQG01000220.1 GCA_015520395.1 Candidatus Geoarchaeota archaeon | reverse complement strand
ATGCAAGTTTCTTTCTATTGTTGGAAGGCCCATGAGGATAGTGATTGCGGGTGCTGGTGAGATAGGGAGGGCGATCGTCCGTTACCTTAGGGATGAGCTGGATCACGCCCATATAACCGTTATAGAGAGGAACCGGGAGCTGGCCGAGAAGTTCCTCGACAAGTTCCCCCACGTGGATCTCATCGTTGGTGATGTTGCCGACCCGGATACCCTGGATCGCGCGAAGCTGGAGTTCGCCGACGTCTTTATAGCGACGACGGGCAGTGATACGATAAACATTGTTAGCGCGCTGCTCGCAAAGCGGAAGGGCGTCAAGTCGGTGATTGTTAAGCTCTCCCACCCGGAGTACGAGGAGCTCGCCAGAGCCCTCGGCATCAACATGATCGTCTCCCCCTACGAGAGCACGGCGATACAGATAGGGATGCTGCTCAGAAGCCCGGGGCTCACCGAGATAATGCAGTTGATAAGGCGTGGTATGGATATTGTAGAGTTCGTGGTTAAGCCTGGTTCGAAGCACGATGGTGCGAGTGTTGAGGCCCTTGCAAACAAGGATTCGCACCCGCTCCTCATAATGAGGGGCAATGAGATGATATTTCCGAAGCCCGGCTTAAGGCTGCGGGCCGGGGACACGGTGATACTGATGAAGAGGAGGAAGAGGTTTAAGCTCTTCTAAAGCCGTCAACCTTCGGATGGCCCGACCGCAGCCACATATTGCAGGTTCCTTATGAAGACTGAGCCCGAGACAAGCAGATCGTACCACACCAGAATCCCCCTGGTAAGTATCGTTGCTGCAACTGCAACGCTTCTCTCAACCCCTAGGGACATATAGGTGACGGTCAAGCCGGTCTCAACTATGCCCATTGAGGCCGGTATGCCGATGGGGAAGAGCGTCAACGTCCCGTAGATGGGGAAGATCAGCACAAGCTCTATCGGGTTCATGCCCCCGTAGCCCAGCGCTAGAAAGACCGTGTAGAACATGAGGCCGGCCACGATCCACTGGAGGGAGCCCACAACCAGTATAAGCGTAACGAACCCCCTGCTCGACGAGGCATGGCGAAGACCTTCCTTAACCTCGCCTATAAACCTGTCTATCCCGGCCTTAGCGGCCTCGGGATCCCTGGGCCACCTGAGCCTCCCGTAGGCAAAGTCTATTATCTTGAAGATGGGGCCTCTGAGCCTCTCTAGGAAGAGTAGGAGGGCTGCGAACACGAAGACCCAGGCTATTATTCCCAAGACGAGAAGACCCCCTGGGCCCCTTAGGAGGGGCGGAAGGTATGATGCGCCTATTATGGAGAATATGAGTAGGAGGACGGCATAAGCGGTCCTGTGAACCGCCAGGCCTGCCGTGGCCCTGTCCAACCCCAGTCCAAGCTTGTTGTGGAGATAGGAGATCCGCATGGCCTCCCCAGCGACGCTGGCTGTCGGGATCATCATGTCCCCAAATATGCTTATCATCGTCGCCTTCAGGCTTTCGGGGAAGGGAATCCTGGCTCCAACGGCCTTGAGGCTGAGGTGCCACATCATGGCGGCGAGGCCGAGGGAGGCTGTGTTCAGGGCGACGGCCACGGCAACCCACAGGGGGTCGGCTTTTGAGAGGTTGTGGTATATCTCCCAGGGATCGTTGACGTATATGTAGATGGCCATTATTGCTATTCCCAGCGCCGTAAGGGCTACGAGCCTCCTCTTCTGGGACACGGCTTATGTTAGGTTTTAAAGTTTTTAAGTGATTCTGAGCTGGGATGGAGAAGATAGAGGTCGTCTACTCTGAGGGCAGGCTCGTCGCGCCTGATCCGGACAGGGCGCCCAGGCTTTACAGGGAGGGGTTCTATGGCAGGCCGGTTGGGGTTGAGAAGCCTAAAACGATGGACTTCAGGGCGCCAGTCCAGCTGAGCTTCTACGAGGCCCTCTACCTACTTGAGAAGGGGAGGATAAGGGTCGTGGATCCTGAGGGGAGGACGATCTCCTACGAGGAGCTCCTCAGGGAGGCTGAGCGCAGGTATGAGGGGTTCAGGCGCATCTACAGTGTCTACAGGGATCTCAGGATGAGGGGCTATGTGGTCAGGCCTGGGGTGAAGTTCGGCGCAACCTTCGCGGTCTACGAGTACGGTCCCGGGATAGACCACGCCCCATTCCTCGTAGAGGTGCTGCCGGAAGACGCCAGGATCTCGGCCATAGACATAGTCGGGGCAGGGAGGCTGACACACACCGTCAGGAAGAAGCTCCTCCTAGCCCTCCTAAAAGGGCAAGAAATAGTCTACCTGATGTTCTCCTGGCGCCGCATGTAATACCCACTCAAGAGGACGGTGGATCGCGATCTTCTTTATAGACTTCGGTCGGGGCTATGCTAACCCGGAGTTCCCGGGTTTTGGCTACAGATCTTTTATGAGTGCCTGAATTTCTTCTCTAAGCTCAATGGCGGTCTTCGCCTTGGCTTCCTCTAATCTCCCCTCTAGGAAGTAGTTGTGGAGAAGTGTCAGGTAGGCGAGAACCTCTATGGGTGCCGGTGGCCCATCCACATAAAGTATCTCCGGTTTATCCCCTATGAGCTCTACGGCGAGGTGATAGATGTCACGGAAACGCCATGGCGCCCAGGCCCTCTTAAACTTCTCGTTTTTCGGCCGTTCGATTAGGATCGTTCTAACCAGGAAATCCCTCCGAACATCTCCCTCTGGAAAACCATAGACTGTGAGGTACTCCCCTATAAACTCGGCGTTGCTTAGGATTGTGGGGGTTGGATGCCCCTTAACTCTGATGGCTTCCCTTAAAAGCTCCGTTAGATACTCCTCAACTTCCCTCGAGTAGCTTCCCTTAATAAGTCTAGCCTTCACCTCGACATGACTCTCAGCCCGGGTTCTAATGGCCTCCAGGACGAATCTCACCCTGTATTCCCCAGCCATTATAAGATGGGCTGGTACGGGTATCCTTAAGTCCATAAACCTAGCCCCGTACCTCAGGCCTGTCACCTCGGGCGGCTCCGTGAAGGGCTCAACCTCGTAGCTTACATACATGTATTGCTCAGCCTCCCATACGTTGAAGCTCCTCAAATAAAACATCTCCTTATTCGGAGCATAGGCCTCTATCCTCTTGATATAAAATGGGCGTCCGCCATCGAGGAGGAAGTTTACCGTAAGCTCTAATCCAATCATGTCCCTTCCCCTGTCGTAATATATGCTGGGAGACCACCAAATACCCGCCAATCGACCCACACCCTCGGCCTCCGCCTCGACAGTCCGCCAGAAGATCGGGTAGAAGCTGAGGTGCTTCCTGACGATGGCGCCCAGAGCCCCAGCCAACAAACCCACACCAAGGCCCTTAAGAAAACTCCTTCGATCCATCCCCATAGTCTCCCAAAATATTGATGGTGATGCAGTATCGATATAAGATTACACATTTAAAATTATATAGTCTAATCAATAATAATGCCTATTAGATATGAAAACTCTCGTTATCCCACTCATCGCCTCGATGCTGGCATCTATAGTGGTCATAGGCTTCATTTACTCATCTACAGTTATAGATGTGTATCTGGGGCCTGACCCAGCAGAATTACCAGTTGGCAATGTTATCACGGAAACTCGTGTGAAGGCTAAGTGGGCGTTTGCCGAGACACTCTTGAGGGGCGGGTTTGAGACTGATCTTGATGTCATGATGGAGCCTCCAGACACCAGGGACATCAGGCTCGTATACTTTAAGCCACGTTTAATGAAGGTGCCGCTTAGCAAACTTGCGGAAAAGGTTGTGGGTATGTCGGGCGAAATGGCGGTTATAAGGATCGAGATAGTTCGTAACTTCAACTTAGATTTTGACCCGGCAACCCCCACTTACATGCCCCTCATCGCCAATGTGACCTTCTACATGCGGTTAGGTCCTTATGAGGCTAAAAGTGAGTGGCAGGAGCCGAGGGGCTTCATGGCAATCCGACCCTGCGGGTACGGGGGCATGTTCGTGATGGGGCCAGCCATCATAAGTAACCTTACCGACGAGTTTAAGAAGGAGGGTATAGAGATCTACTCATATGTCGTCGTAGATGGGGTCGAGGAGTCTCGGATCCTCTATGGGATACCGGAGGGAGGATTCCTCATAGGCCATATTCACACCGGCTTCACAACCCTCAAAGAGAGCGCGGAGCCGCCGTATCAAATTGATGTAAGACCCCCGTATGCCTCCCATTACGCTGCAATGCAGGGGGCGTTTGTCGATGACCCAATTGCTGAAAGGCGGTGGCTCCTCATAGGGTTTAACAGGAGCTTCTGCGCCTACTTCAAGAAAGGCGTAAACACCATTAAGATCGTTAACATGTTTATTATGCCTGCCAAGGCTCTGGAGCAGGATGGGTTTATTGAGTTTGTTACAGGCCCAGTATTCATAATATTCTACAGGGCTAGGAAGGTTAATTACCTCTCAAGGGGGCATGTCCTTGCAACCTTAATGTCGGTGTTCCCGGCAACGTTCATAGTAACCATGCTTGTAATGAGAAAGCTGGAGAAGATAAGAAGGGGCAATGCCAGGAAGATGGAGCCGAAGCAGGACACAGGTCAAACCAGCCCAGACGTCCATAACTAGCAGGACGCCACTTAATCCGCTACAAGCTCCTTCCTAACTTCACTAGACCTAAACACACCTAAGCAATATACATCTTTAGAGAAGGTTGGGGCTGTGGGGCATACTGCTCCTTGGCCCTCACCGAGGGGTGAAAGAGAGCCTGTTCAATGTTCTCTTAGCGCTATATGTAACCCTAGGGTATCCATCTATTAGGGTCAGGGCGGAGAGTATCCCCGAGGCGATCAACATGGGTGCGTAGAGCATCTGTTGGCCGAAGGCCAAGGCCACTATAAGGTTTCCGAAGAGGTAGCCCAGCGTTCTAAACGTATTGTTGACTGAGAGCTGTCCTGTCCCCAGGCGAAGCGCCTTCCAGTTCAGGGTTACCAGTATGACCGCCCATGAAAGCCCGTTGAAGGTGGCTATTGCTAGGGCGAAGGGCCACCAAAGCCTAACCTCCATGGCGGAGAGCAGGGCTAAAGCCGCGTAGAGGAATATTCTCGAGGCGACAGCACCCCTCAATAAACCCCACCTGGGTTTCACGAATGGGCTTACAATTGCTGTAACCCCCCAGCTCACCACAAGCATAGCGGTGATGCTCACGCCGGTGAGGGAGATGGTGGCCACGAGGTATTCAGGGTAGGCCATCCCGAGGGCCAGAAACAGCGCGAAGACATAGCCGTGGAGCCTCGGATCCTCAAGATCCAGCCTGAGGGAGTAGCGCCTGAAAATGAAGGGGGCTGTGCCCAGGGGCCTGATCCTGGAAGCCACCTCCACCAGCTTCACCGCTAACCTTATTCTAAGATTTGAAACTCCGGACACCCTACTTATCAGCGAGCGGCAGATGTCCCGGCCACTGGGCAGGAGGGCCGCCCTCACATCCCTTATCAGCAGCGCCCATAGAATCGAGGTTCCTGTCACCGCCAGCGAGGACATCTGTATCCTGTTCTCCTGGGCGCTGAGCATCGAGGCCATGAGCAGGCCGAAGAGCCATCCCCAGCTTCCAGCACCCTCAAGATGGCCCACATCACCCCTCTCTAGCTGATCCATAATAGCATAATATCCAACAGTTGATGCAAAGCCCACACTAGCAGCTTGAGGCAACACTGCATATCTAGCCTCGACCCTACCTGCAAAAATCGAGGTAAAAACGAGTAGCTGGCTGATTAAATATATCTTCGTAACGTCAAGCCTCCTAGCCAGATAGCGCCAGAGCATAGATCCGGATAACGAGCTGGCCGTCATTATCGTTATGCTTAGTGAAAAGCCCTGTGCACCCATCTGCTCAATCGATCTCGACATAATATAAGCCGTGGCGACCGCGATGGAAGCCCTATAAGGAAATATGAGACTCAGTCTAGAGATATTCATACTGTAGCCAACCACCTCTTCAGAAACTGCCTCTCTCTGCCTCTAAACCTCACCATTCCTATCATCTCCTCACTCTCCTGCTTTTAGAAAGGTAAGTATTTAAAGATTTCTATAACAAACTATTGTATATACAAATATATTAGTATATCACGTGGAGGAGCCAATGCAGGTTTAGCTCTTAAGTAAGCTTATGTTACTCCCTATATCCTGGAGGGTTTTATTAATGAGAGGCGCATGGCGTTAAGTATCACCGCTAGTGACAGCCCCATGTCCCCGATGCCTACAGCCAACCATAAGGTTATCATTCCAACTAGCGCGAGGACGGCGAAGGCGCCCTTTACAATAATTGATGCGGCAATATTTTCTCTTACGACCCGTAGTGCTGTCTTGCTGAGCTCAACAAGGTAGGGAACCCGTGAGAGGTCATCACGCATTAAGGCTATGTCCGCGGTTTCGAGTGCAATATCGCTTCCAATGACCCCCATGGCTATTCCCACGTCCGCCCTGGCCAGCGCTGGAGCATCGTTAATACCGTCGCCAACCATCGCAACGCCTCCATATCTTTTAGAGAGCTCTTCAATAATCCTCACCTTATCCTCAGGGAGCAGCCCGGCCCAGCATATGTCTATGCCTAGGAGGTCTGCTATCGCCCGCCCAGTTTTTTCATTGTCGCCTGTGAGCATGACCGTGCTTATCCCGAGCTTCTTAAGCTTATTAATTACAGTCTGTGCGCCATCTCTAACCCTATCCCTTAGGGCTATGAGCCCAATCACCTTCTCACTGTTTCCTAGAAGCACTACGGTTTTGCCCTGACTCTCAAACTCTCTGATACTCCTCTCCAATTGCGCATTCAACTTACCATCAAAAAGTTTTTTGCTTCCGATCCGGTATTCCCTTCCATCAAGGACTCCAATAACGCCCCTGCCGGGAATGGACTTAAAGTCTGTAACCTCAGCCCTCTCTACACCCCTGGACTCCGCGTATCTAACAATGGCTTTTGCTATTGGATGCTCGGATCGAGCCTCGATCGAAGCAGCAATTCTTAAAACCTCGGCTTCCCCGCCATCAAACGCCATAACATCGGTTACTTCGGGGTTCCCTTCAGTTAGCGTTCCGGTCTTGTCGAAGGCAAAAATCCTCACCTTTCCAACCTCCTCCACATACGTTCCACCTTTAATCAAAACACCATTCCTTGCAGCTCCCGTTATCGCGGATACCATGGCTACTGGCGTTGAGATGGCTAGGGCGCAGGGACAGGAAACTACCAGCAACACTAAGGCCCTGTAAACCCATTCATTCATGGGTAGGCCAAATATGAAAGGCGGTATAATAGCCACATTCAAGGCTAAGAACACCACCAGTGGCGTGTAATACCTGGAAAATCTGTCAACGAACCTCTCCACCCTTGACTTCCTCCTTTGAGCCTCCTCAACAAGCCTCGCTATCTTTGAAATCATGCTTTCACTGGCAGGCCTAATAACCTTTACCTCAAGGAAGCCGTCAACATTAATCGTTCCAGCATATACCTCATCGCCAACCTCCTTCGGAACGGGTATCGACTCGCCGGTCACCGGGGCCTGATCCACACTAGCCATACCCTTCACAACCAAGCCATCTATGGGGATCTTCTCGCCCGGACGCACAATCACAATCTCACCTACACCAACCTCGTGAACAGGAACCTCCACCTCCCTATTACCCCTTCTGACCAGGGCAGTCTTCGGAGTTAGCTCCATTAGCATACGGATGGATCTTCTCGCCCTCTCAACAGCATATTCCTCGAGGAACTCAGCAATGTAGAAGAGAAAAAGAACCGCAGCCCCCTCCTCTCCATGGCCTATAAAGAAGCTGCCGATGGCTGCAATGCTTATTAGGACATCTATAGTAAGCCTCCTCCTGAATAATAGTGATGAAAAGCCCTTTCTGAATATCTCATGGCCGGAAACCACAGCTGTCAGAATGAAGAGAACGTAGGCCAGCATGGGTAATCCTAGGAAAAATTCGGCAATCAGGCCTAAGAAGAGAAGCACGCCTGAGGCTGCAATAACCTTGATGCCCTCCTTAATTTCCAACTCATGTTCTCCCTCGCCTATGCTAACTTCACATACATCGCAGCCCTCATCATGCTCTTCTAACTCGACCTTAAAGGGATTCTCAGTCATTCCAAACGTTAGATGAGCCGTTAAGCTTATTAAGTTGATACTAATTAGTTCAATGCTCTTAATAATATTTATTAAAGTAAGGGACATGACTTATTAATGATGACGATCATAAGCATCTCCCTAACCCCAGAGCTCCTTGACAGGTTAGAGGAGTTCGTTAAGAGCAGGGGCTATTCAAGCCGCTCGGAGGCGGTAAGAGATGCTATTAGGAATCTATTAGCCGAATATGAGCTGAGCAGGCTGGAGCGTGGGCGGGTCATCGCTACGATAACCGTGATATCTAGGCATGAGAGACACGATGTTGATGAGAGGTTGACGAGGCTTAGACACGAATACGACTATATTGTCTCAGGTGACATGCATATACACTTGGGCAAGGATTACTGCCTAGAGATATACATAGCTGAGGGTGACGTGGACGAGATCATGGAGTTCATAGGCAGGATAAGGGCAATAAGGGGTATACAGCAAGTAAAATATACGATCGTCCCTATAAGCGAATAGTCGGCCAGCCTCCCCGCTATATTTTTGCCGCTCAAGTGTTTTTGACGGGTAGAGACTAGACTACAACCTTTTTGTTTCTTTGAAAGGTGGGGTACTGTGGCAATGAGGATAAGGACAATAGCGTCGCTAATCTTCATAATCTATGATACCACTAGTCATAGCCTCGATAAACCTCTCCGAGGCTCTTAGGAAAAAGCCTCCTAAGGATTTCTGGAAGGACCCCCTCAAGAAGCTGAAGGGCGGCAACCCATATGCGCGGGCAACGGCCTACATCGGCGTCATCCTCATGATAATCGCCCAATTCTACAGCGTTGTGAAGAGGGTTGGCGGGAGGCTTGCCATAAGGCTCGGCGGATTATCCAGGTGGCTTGCCATCCACATGGTTCTCGATACTATAGGGCCGTTAATAGTGCTGATCCATGCAGGGATACTGAGCAAGCCGAAATTCTTAGAGTTAGCCTGGCTCTTCCATGAGACCAAGCACCTGATAGCTGGGGCCCCGGCCCTACTCGCCCCAATCATAGTTCTAAGCGGCTTCTTCGGCCGCTACATCTATAGAAGGCTACCACAGAAGATGGGGCCATTCAGGTATTGGCGAAAGTTCCACATAGCCTTGACAGCGGTCTTCTACGTCCTAGGCATCCTCCACCTCATAGCTGGCATAAAAGGCTTCGAGCATATCTTTGAGGCCGAGGATTGACCAGCCTCCGCCCTACGTTCATTAGGGGTGCTGTATAGTGTAGATTTGGAGGTTTAAATACTCTGAGTTGGAAATAAATCCCTGTTATGTTTATTAATGATTAGAGGGCGGGCTGATGGATCTGGTCACCAGCTTTATGATAGCGTCAGGAATAATACTCTTAGGCTTTATCGCCAATGTCATTTTCAGAAAGACATATATACCCGATACACTTTCCCTGATCTTCCTGGGAGTCCTCATCGGCCCCCTTTTCACCTACCTTACAGGCATCTCCATATTCTCTAGGGATCAGATCCTCAGCTCGACCGAATATATCGCTGAGCTGACACTGGCCCTCGTGATGTTCGACACAGGCCTATCTCTAGATCTCTACAAGATGATCAAGGAGAGCCCCCGGGGCTTGGCCTTCAGCCTCATGGATTTTGGGATTGGGACTGTCGCCGTGGCTGTAATGGCGAAGGGCCTCCTCCACCTTAGATGGAGCTACTGCCTCTTCCTGGGCTCCGTTTTAGCGACGACGGGCTCGGCCGACGTCTTGCCCCTGGTCATGAAGATGCGGTTTGGGGAGGAGGTCAAACACATAATCGCGATTCAGGCCGCCCTCACCGACGTCTATACCTTGATAGCAGCCACAACCCTCCTCTCATACATGGGTGGCCAGACTGCCAACATATATGTAGCCGTGAAAGGCCTTGTCTCCACGATCTCGGTCGGCCTCTTCACCGGGGGACTCATAGGCCTTGCCTGGCTTTACGTTATGAAGAGGCTTTCAAGGGAGGAGCATGGCTATGTCGCAACCCTCGGAATATTGCTGCTGGTCTATACCGTTACCGCTTGGCTGGGCGGAAGTGGCGCGATGGCGGCCCTGGCATTCGGCCTAATAATTGGGAACTACAGGTTTCTAACGCTAATCTTGGGCATTGAGAGCTCGCCGCTGGAGATTTCAGGCCTTACGGTGAAGACTAGGAGTGTCCATGGCGAGATCACATTCATTATGAGGGCCTTCTTCTTCGCCGCCATAGGCCTCATCTACACATTGCCCATCAGCGAGCTGACGAGCCTCCCAATAGCGCTGGTCGCATCGCTCCTACTACTGCTCGAAAGGGCCTTCTCAATATACTCAACGGTGCCTCACCCAAGGGCCTCCGAGGTCTGGACAGCCGCCTCCCTCTATGGGAGAGGCCTTGTTCCAGCCATATTCGCCCAGCTCCTAATAACCCTAAACCTACCCCTTAAAACCATGATCTACAACATAATAATTAACACGATAATACTGACAAACGTCCTAATGACCCTGGGGGTCTACGCCTTTGCAGGAAAGATGAGGTCATCTGCCTAGAAAGCCCTCGCCCTTAGCCAAAAATTGTTGGTGCGGGGGGTGGGATTTGAACCCACGCACCCCTAAGGGAGCGGGTTTCCCATCCAACCCCACTTTGAAGGGATCTTGAGCCCGCCGCCTTTGGCCTGGCTCGGCCACCCCCGCACCCATCAATAGATATGTAAGGTCTGGATTTTAGCTTTATCCGCCGATCATGGGTGCTGTCAAAATGTATAGGGGTTAAAAGAGAGCAAACCCCTCTAATTAGCTTAACTTGGCAACACCCGATCATGGGCCTGGAAGCACAAGGGTGCCCACCCTACCCCCACGCATCGCGATCTCTATGTTCTCGACCCGCCTCCCATCAACCACCACCACCCTGAAGCCCGCCCGCTCTATTATGTCTAGGGACACCTCATCAAAGAGGGGATACGTTCCAGCGGCGGCCTTAGCCCTGGCAAGTATCCTCCTCAGTTCGCCGACGGTGACCTCCTTCAGAAGCTTTGCATCAGGGTGACGCCTCGGATCCTTGTTATAAACCCCCTCCACATTTGTGGCGTAGATCAGCTCTTCAGCCCCGCTCATCTCAGCGAGAACCGCGGCTGTGGCTGTGGTTGATTGGCCTATTGCCAGCCCACCGACGACCACAAGCCCGCCCATTGAAAGGATGCGCTTTATCTCCCATACGTCGGCCCTGGGCAGTATGTAGT
>WAQG01000219.1 GCA_015520395.1 Candidatus Geoarchaeota archaeon | reverse complement strand
CTTCCTGGATGTCGGCCATCTCCTCACATCAACGACAGCCTCGATCTCGTATCTTTTGAGCAGCCTAATGAACTCCTCTAAGCTCCTGTTGGAGTGTCCCACCGTGTATATTAGCTTACTGTTCACTCGGAGGCCACCACCCTTCTGAGCCTGAGGTATATGGGTAGGCTCACCGATATCCCAACTATGACCTGCCCCACATTGAATGGGAGTTCTACGAGGGCTGCGGCAACGCCATAGAGATACGACTCGTAAAGAAAGTAGCCTATAACCATTGTGAAGCCCGAAAGGGCGAGTGCCAGAACCTTCCAGCCTAGCTCCGCCTCGACCTTTAAGACCCCCACGATGAGGACGGCGAAGAGGAGGGCCGCGAAGATCCACCAGACGTATCTGGGGACGTAGCCATACAATGTGATTGATAGGTTGGGATAAGTCTCGGAGACGTAACCTATGGTTATCTCGGTCTCCCCACTATAGTACACGGGCATGAAGAGGCCCACAGCCATGGCCAGAACCGTAGAGGTCATGATTCCAAGGGGCCTCCAGAACCTCTCCAGGCCCGCAAGTCGTCTGGAAAGATAGCCAGCCAAAGCCCCCTCAACGCCCTTGATAATGAGGGTCGCCGGAGCGAAATGATAGTAGCCTAGAAGGATGTCCGCGAGAGCAGAGCCGACACCCCCCGCAAATCCCCCAACCAGGGGTCCGAAAAGCAGGGCTGTAAGATACACCATGGTCTCCCCGACATTGAAGTAACCGCGGGTTGCTGGTATGTAGACCGTGAAGAGCATTGTAGCTGCGGTGACGAATGCCGTCATCAGAGCAGTTTCAGCTATTTCAATTGCGGAGAGAGGCCTCCTGGGCATGCCCATCTCAGAGATAATCCCTGCAAATTTAAACGCTAGTATTCGATGGTGTATCCGCTATGGATCTTTCCGAAACCGTCCTTAAACGCCTCCTTTAACATGTACTCCGCATCAAGCCCCGTGCAGTGCCCCACATGAACCTCCTCAACACCCATCCTCACAAGCTCGCGAACCGTCGCCTTAATTCTACGGCGCTCAGCCCCGATCAAATGAAAGCCCCCGATCACCGAGAAAACCTTGCTCCCAGCGACCTCAGCAGCCCGCCTAACAATGTTAACTATGCCTGAGTGACTACACCCCGTCAGGACAAGGACACCCCGCCCCTCCACAACCACAGCAACGGCAGTATCATCCACCACCCCATCACGCTCGGCCCGCCCATCCCTAAGGCTTACAAACTCCCTTGGCACGGGCTCGAACTCCGTCTCTCTAGGAATCTCACCAAGAAAGTACACACCTGGAAATAGTGGAAGTGCCTCTCTAGTGAAGATAAAAGTGGCCCCTGCATCCTCAGCCTCTCTCCGGGAGTAGGGTGGGCCGAGCATTAAAGACACCCTCCCCCTTCCTATGTAAACCTGGGGTATGAATAGGTCTGGATGGGCGATAACAGGGATCCGTCGGGCCCAGTGCTTCAGAACCCTGACCAGCCCGCCAGTATGATCATAATGTCTATGGGAGAAAGCTATGAGGGATATTTCCGCAAGATCTATTCCCATGAGAGATGCGTTGTGGAGCAGGGTATCCCCAGTCTGTCCAACGTCAAAGAGCATTGAAAAACGCTTCCGCCTACCCCCATCAACCTCTAAAAATATCGAAAGCCCATGCTCTCCAAGAAGCCCTCTTACCTCGTAGCCAGCGTAGTCGTCCATAAGAATAACAACCCTAACAGTTATAGCGGCCACCCCCTTTAGTTCATGTTTTGGTGCGGCCGCCGGGATTCGAACCCGGGTCGCCGGCGTGGAAGGCCGGTGTCCTAGTCCTGGCTAGACGACGGCCGCCCGCTGTATGTATAGGGGTTTCCTTGTTAAATGCTTTGCCTCACCGTCTCCGCTTTATGATGACTACTAGTATAAGGATGATGCCTGCGGCTATAAGTGAGGCTGAGATGTATTCTGAGGGAATCGAGGTTTTGGAGATGGGCGTTACCACGTTAGTTGATTTTATTGTGAGTATCACTTGGACCTGTTCATAAGTTATTATTCCCTTAACAAGAATGCCTGTGGTTGCCTCATACCAGGTTTTGTTGTGATCAGCCTGGAAAAGCACCGCCTTGTAGGTTCTCTGACTGTCCCCACCATCCACCAATATGTACTGGGCTGGATACTCCTTAAGCTTCTCCACAGGATAGAAAATGAAGAGGTCCCCAGTCGACCATCCAACCTTGGCCTCCCTGCTCAATGGCAGAGTGAAGTTTTTTATCTCGGCTGACACCACCCTTATCTTCGCATCTATCTTGAAAGTACCATATTCCTCAGTACTGCTGAGAAGACTCCACTTATAGCTTCCCTCCCCCACAAGATCGGTCCCTATCCTCAACTCCACGTTATACTCGGCATAAGCCGCTGAATTCCACCAGGATGGCCTGGCCTCCACCGGAAGCGACGGTGCCATTATGATTAACGCTATAATGAGAAACACCGCCCAGACAACTCTCTTACCTTTCATGGGTTTCCCACCTCCTTTAAAGCGTATAGACGACGTGAACCCTCCCAGTCTTGAACCTGAATTTCACCCTTACCTTGTATATCATCGCTATTCCCCATCCCTTCGCGTAGGCTGAGAAGCTTATCTTATTCCCGCTCCTCCTGTTAAAGTAAAGATATGTGGCTCCGGCGGGCGGAACGTCTACCTTCACACCCCTTATAATGGTGGAACCTCCTGATGAGATGTAAATGCTGCCTCTGTACTCACCATTCCCTATGTAGGCCTGTGAGTCAGCGTCGAGAACGTCGAAGACCAAACTTGGCCCTCCCGAAGAGACAAGTTTTATGGGGAAATCGAATGGATTCCGGAATTCGACGTCTGCCTTAGCTGAGGCGCTGGGGGGTATTATTGTTAGCTTTGTTAACCTAACATTGACAAGCCTTATATTGAGTGGGCTGGACTTATAGGAGACCACCGAGGGCTTGGCCCAAAGACTAGTTGGCGTGGAGAGGAGCTTTCCTGAGATCACTATGTCCTTTGCAAGAACCTTCACCGTTCCGACTCCCAGCAGCCTTTCAGCAAACCACTGGATCCCCTCCTCCGTGAAGGTGACAGAAGAGGTGCCTTCAACAACTCCCTGACCGCCAGTTATCCTACTCCCTTTACTAGGCATGAACTCGCCATAGCCCAATAATTTCCTTCCAACCGGGTCGTAAACCTTGAACTCCCCTCTAACTACCGTTATCTCAGGTATATGGATATTGTCAGGGAGCTTAACGCTTATTTTCACATTTGCCTCAACAAGCGTGCCAGGATCCTTCACTGTAAAGTATGTTATCTCTATATTTGTCTTAATGTCGAAGTCGGCGTGGATTGAGAGGAGCATCGTCTTGAGCAGAGTGGTGTTTATGGGGATGTTGTCTACCCTGCCGACATAGTGCCCATTTCTTCCGTAACCCGAGAATGTTCCGTTTAGCACTATGCCCTTAATAACTTTTTCAATCATGCCCGGCTCGAACACCATTTCAAAGAGACCCTTAACAACTCCAGGCTTAGGTGACGACATGAAGCGGAGAAGCCTGCCACGCCCGACCAGGTTTCCGTCGAGATCCTCCATCTCAAATGTCAGCTCATCGATGACTGCAGGCACATTTATTCCACCCAGCATTATTTCTAGCTCAGCGTCCATGACGTTGCCTGGGGCAAGGACATCGACCCTAAATACCGAGATCGCTATTGCTGAAGTTAATCTAACTACGGATTTCGTGTCTCTAAGAGGTACGGAGATCTCCCAGTCCTGGACTGTTATGTCGACCTCTATGTGCCTGACTGTGACCGTTATGTTGGTTCCTGCGAACATCCTTGAGGCAAACCACTCAACGCCCTCCCTTTCAACCTCGACCTCAACGAGTGAAGTGAACGTTATGTTTCCGGGCGGAACAAGCTTATTTATCACAAGCGTCACGTTCCTGGCAAGCAGAACGGAGCCCTCCTCGTCGTATATTGAGGCTTTAATTGTTCTAAGGTAAAGCTCCTCAACATTGTAGTTAGTGGCCTTGGTGGTCACGTTGGCCCTAAGCAGGAACCTTCCTCCGCCCAAGCTCCTGATTTCACCCGACTCGACGAGGATGGAGAATATGGTTACCGGGTAGGCCTCAACCCTAGCTTCTATGTCTGCAGAGACGTGAACCTTCGTTCCAAGCAGTTCCCCATCGCTCTCGATGTGTTTTAGATCGAATACCAGGTATCCCTGGCCGAAGAACCTCTCTGCAAGCTTCTGTGTTGTCGGGTCATCAAGGCTTAGAACGAGCTCTACGGGAACCCAGCTTCCGGACTCCTTGATCCTTATGTCGCCAAGGGTGTACCGTAGCTCTATGCCAGACTCTTCAACCAGCGTTATGGTGGGCGATTTAAGGTAGACGTCCAGGCCCTCGACATTCTCGATGTTTATGAAGGCTGCAAAACCGACATCTAGAAGCCTCTTTTCAATATCAACTTTCAGGGAGTTAAACCTAGCTTTGACGGTGATATTGAGGGAGTTGGGGCTTAACTCCACTTTCAAGGGAACGTCGAGTCTAACCCCGATCAGCCTCTTGAATACTTCCAGCTCAAGGACGGCGTCCCTAAGTTCGATGGTTTCGTTACCCTCGAAGAACACCTTGAGGGACTCGCCAAGATTAGCCTTGTTGGGAGCTATCACAACAGTGATGTTGGTATACTCTGATCTTCCGAACTTAACGGGCTCTTTAAGGAAGCCGCTCCCAACTTCGAAGCCCCGGGCATAGGCCTTGAAGCTGAGCTTATTGAGGGTAAACTCAACGTCGAGGTTCCTTGAGAGGCTCATCCGAACCCCCGCGGTCAACTCGACTTGATCCTCGCCCCTAATCATGGCAACTCCAGAGACGACCGTCCGGAATTCGAAGTCGAAGCCCACGGCTATCGGAAGCTCGAATTCGACAACTGGTTTTACTCCGAGAAAATCGAACTCTACTGCCCCTTGCCAAACCAGCTCAAGGCTTTTCTCTTCGATCAGCTTCTTTAAAGCCAGGCTCAACATCTCCACATTGTAGGGCGTTGTGGTCACGTTAACGACGGTCGCCTGTCCGGGGGCCAGGTTTATGGGCTCCTCGTAGTTCACCACCCCAACGGGCGTGTTGAGATAGAGGATCTTGCCGGTAATCGAGTCAACTTTTATCGACATGCTCAGGGGGTTCTGGAAGACGAGCTGGACGATCAGCTGGTAGGATTCCGTGGTGGAGATCCTCTCTATTGAGAAGAGGGAAACGGCCTTTGCACCCAGCGTGAACTCGGCCGAACCCTCAACTCCAATATCCCTAAACCTAACCG
>WAQG01000218.1 GCA_015520395.1 Candidatus Geoarchaeota archaeon | reverse complement strand
GGGGGCAAGCATATTTCTGGGCGGATAGCTGAGCTGCTGGGGGCTAGGCACTTTGAGGCTGAGTCCAGGTTTTTCCCCGATGGCGAGCTTTATTTCAGGTTCCCTGAGGAGCTTGAAAAAGATGTGGTTCTCGTCCAGTCTATCTATGGAGACCCCAACAACAAGCTTATAGAGTACCTCTTCGCCTCAAAGACTGCCCTGGAGCTGGGGGCTGAGAGAGTCATCGGGGTTATCCCCTACATGGCTTATGCGAGACAGGATCGGAGATTTATGCCTGGAGAGGCTGTGAGCATAAGGCTTGTTGCAGACCTCGTCCACCATTTCGGAACCTCGCACCTTATCACCGTTGACATGCATCTCCATAGGATAAGGGGGTCGGAGTTGCCGACACTCTTCAATCTGCCTGTGAGCAACCTTACTGCAATGAGGCTTCTGGCTAAGCGGGCCTTAGAGTTCGTTGACAACCCCGTGTTCATAGGCCCGGACGACGAGGCGATCGAGTTCGCTAGGGCTGCGGCGTCCATTTCAAACGCCCCCTACACGAACCTTCGGAAGGTCAGGCTTGGCGATAGGGAGGTAAGGGTGTCGCTAGGCGATGAGAATCTGGATCTTAAGGGAAGGGATGTGGTTATCGTCGATGACATAATCAGCACTGGTGGAACGGTTGTCAATGCCATCAACCTTCTCAAGAAGCTTGGCGCTAGAAGGTTCGTCGTGGCAGTCACACACGCCCTCCTGGTCGGAGATGCCTATGAGAGGATAATGAACACAGGTGTGGAGAAGCTCTTCTCCGCTAACACGGTTCCAAGCCGGATATCGGAGGTCGACGTCTCTGGGGTTATTGCAGACGAGTTGAAGAGGGTGCTGTAGGTTGAGGCCTGAGGCCCAGGTGGCCAACTGGTTGGCATATAGGCTGGGGCAATCCGGGTACGTCGGGGTAGTTCATGATGGGAGGCGTGAAACTCTTTCGAGAGCCATGTTCCTTATGGGCGAGCTCAACGCCTACGGCATAACCACCATAGAGCTTGGAGTGTCACCACTCCCTGCTGCCTCATATTATGTGATGAGGCTTGGCCTTGACCATGGGGTATTCATTTCGGGCGAGAGGATCTACTTGATTGATTCGTCAGGAATCCCATACGAGTTGCCACAGCAAGCCTCTGGCAGGGCCAGCTATGTCGAGTGGTATAGAGTTGGGCAGTCAGCCCACGCCTACATAGAGGAGCTGTATGTTGGGCTTCAGAGGAGGCTTATTGCCGCTCAGTCAGGCAAGAATGTGGTGGTCAGCCTGGGTGGGGGGGTTGCCAGAAACATCCTTCCGAGGCTTCTGAGGGATCTAGGGGCTAGGGTTACAACCCTTGGGGCTGCTGAATCCTCTGAGGCATTAGGGAGGGCTGTGAATGGTCTGGATGAACTTAGGGCTGCGGTGGAGGCATGGGAGGCGGATGTGGGGATATCCGTCTCTACCGATGGGTTGGATATAGTGGTTATTTTGAATGGGTCTACGCTTGCCGGGCGGAGGCTTTCCGAGGAGCTCATTGAAAGATACGGTTTCCTACAGGCCCTTGAAGAAAGCTCTGTAGAAAGGTTGACTATAGAAGCCCGCAGGGTTGAGGGTGTTGGCATAGGGTTGGAAAACGGCCTTGTCGCTGACCCTGCGACGGGCGTCCCAAGCGTACTTCACACGGCCTTGCTGGTGGTGGCCGACAAGGTCGAGAGATTTAAGGGTTAGAACCTGCTAAACTTCTGGACTATCATGGGCTGCATATAGGCAGGTATGGGCTCAGTAGACTTGCCTTTCCTCCTAACCTCAAATTTCACCTTAAGTTTCCTGACAAGGATCCCTCCGTACTTAGGTGTGACGATCCACACACCCTTCTCTGCAACAAGCCCCCTTATGGCGGAGTAGGCTACGAACGGCATCATGAGCATGACGAGGACGGATCCGTGGAGGGCCCATTTGAGGCTTTTTCCCTCCCGTCTGAGGCCGATGAGCATGTGCATTGTGAATGGCATAAGGTTGTATATCCCAAGCACGCTCATCGCGATCTGTATCCATAGCGGCGGGTTCACCTGGAGTCCTGTTACGAGCCATATTAGCCCGCCTATAAGGGTCTGTATAAGGCCCGCCACGAAGGAGACCGCAGCCATTATCATGTATATCCCGTAGAAGCCCTGGCCAAGGAAGTCGAGCTTCTGCCTCAGGGTCATCCTTCTACTCCTCAACACCCTCAGGATGTTCTTTCGGGTATCCCTCGTGGTGCCCTCAGCCCATCTCATCTGCTGTCTGAGGAAGTCCCATATGGTTACGGGCCCCTCAGCCTCAACTATCAGGTCATCCAAATACCTGACCTTGTAGCCCGCCATATATATCCTGAGGGTTAGGTTCCAGTCCTCAGTTATCGAGTCCTGGGGGAAACCCCCTATCTCCTCAAGAACCCTCCTCTTTATCATGAAAGCACTACCCATTATCGTGACAAGCCCGTCAACACTGTCCCTGGCTGGCATTATAGATCTGTAATGGACGAGTAGCAGCGCGTCGGTTGCCATAGCGGTTCCAATGGACTCGGCATTAAGCCTGTGTGCAACACATCCCTGAACGGCCCCGACCCCAGGGTCTATGAAGCCGTCTAGAAGCATCCAAAGGGCGTTTCTGGGCGGCACGTTGTCGGCGTCGAAGACAGCGATGAACTCGCTTCGGGGATCTATATATCTAAGCCCGTTGTTCAGGGCTCCGGCCTTATACCCGTCCCTCCCCCTTCTCCTAACAATCTTAACCCTTGGATGCCCCCTCCACCTATTTATAAGCGCTATTGTCTGAGGGTCTGTTGAGTCGTCGAGGATGACGACCTCGAAGTTTGGATAGTTGAAGTTTAGGCATGCACGAATAAGCCTCTCAATAACATGCCTCTCATTGTAAACCGGCAGCATCACGGTTATAAAAGGAGGCCTCCTCCACCCCCTGTGAACAGGTCTTCTCCTTCTCACTCTAAGGGACGTGACAGCATAGATGTAATAGTATGTTGAGATTAACATGAAGAGAAGCGCTATGACTAGCTGGAAATAGCTTATATTGAGGTAGAGGTCACCCAACGCACTGTACAGCAGCATCATATCTGACACATCCGGCCAGAGTCTAACCCCTCTATCCTAGAAACGAGCTTGAACCTGATATAAAAGTTTAGTCTGTTGGAGGGAGGGGCTGTCAAGTTAAGTCGATAATAAAGGTGTTCGCTTCTCCAACACCTCTTAGAAATGGGGAGAAGTTCTTGACAACACTGTTGGAGGTCGGTTCGTCGCGAGCTCGTCATACTTTCATCCATATGCCTGGGACGGCCTCGTCATCCCTCCACAATACATTTCCCCATCCGCCTATTTAACCCTCAAACCGTGCCTAACAAGGTACTGTACAAGGGGACACACCCTATTGCAAACCCTGCATGAGGTGCATTTGGAGGGGTCAAACTCCACACTCCCGCCTCTAAGCCTTAGGGCCCCCGTCGGGCACCAGTTTACGCAGGAGCCGCAGCCAACACACTTCGAGCTTCTGACAAGAATGCCGACCAGATCAACCACTAAACTATGCAGGTCGACACTAGGATCGATGGCTTTGACCTCGCCCACCCGACCTCTTATTACCGCGGTATACCCCCTGCCAGTAACGGCGACCCCGTCATCACCACTAACTGCGGTTCCGCCAATCATCTTTAGTTGCTTAAGAACTACATCGTGATCATAGTCGAAACTCAGCCTGAAGACCACATGGCCTTCACCGCTGGTCTGCACCTCTCCCAGATGCTCCCAAACCTCACGAACCACCCTAAGCCCCAGCTTTTCCGCATGCCTAATCTGGTCTTTTGGGAGGCGTCTCCATCTCCAGAGGCCGGCCTCCACCCATCCCTCAGGGAGTCTGCTTCCCCACCTTTTAAGGATGCTCATCCACTTGGCCCATAGGTTTGGAAGCATCCTCTCAACCGTTGCAAACTCGCCCAGCTCGCTGGCCGGGCAGGGCCAGCAGCCTATCCTGTCGAACCCCATCTCGTAGAGGGGATTGACCGGAGCCCCCTCCCTAAACAGGTAGAGCCAGACATGTAGGGCAGACCACTCGTTTATGGGCGATGCTATGGTTGCGCCCGGTATCCATCTATTCCTCCACACGGGCGGCGACTTATAGCGGGCAAGGGACTCCCACCTTCGCTGCCCAACAAGCATTAAGAGCCGTTTTCCACGGAACCTCTCCTTAACCAGCCTAGCGATCGGAACCAGCTTAGCAACCTTGCAGCACCACCTGTAGTCCCTTGCGGGGGGCCCGAAGACCTCGACACCCCTCCAAAAACCATCACCCGCATCTGCAACGAGGAGCTCCAGCCCATACTTCTCAGCAACCCTATTCACATATTCCAGGGTTTGGGGGGCCTCTATACCCGTGTTGTTAAATAGTATCTTCACGTCCCCCAGGGCCTTTATCGAGAGTAGGAGGAGGGCCATGCTGTCCTTGCCACCACTGAACGAGACCAAAACCTCATCGAATCTCCGGGCTAGATTCCTTATGAACTTAACAGCACTCTCCTCAAGCCCATCCAGAACACGGCTATTCACCCTGACGGCATCCATCAACGAGGAGCACCTTTC
>WAQG01000217.1 GCA_015520395.1 Candidatus Geoarchaeota archaeon | reverse complement strand
ACAACACTCCTCCTAAGCCTCTCAACACCCACCAACAAAAGCTCCCTCCTCCTCAACTCCTCATAACCAACATAATACACACCTACCCACCACACCCCAACAACAATACATCAACAAACCAAGTAATATCACTATCCAACAAAAACAACAACCAACCCACCACAAACCAAACACAAAACCACACCAAACAAAACCCAAAGAAAAACATAATCGAAACTGGATCCCCCTCCGGCCTGACTAGGCTAGGAGCAGGCACGAATAGAGCCCCCTCTCCACACCCCAACAGAGGCAAGAGCCGCCCACAGCAGACAAAACAAAGACAAAGCAAAGGCAACCCTCCCAACCAACCTAACCCAGCAACACCACACCGGTGAGTAAGCTTACGAGGGTCTTGGCCAGGAAAGGATAATTGCCCGGCGTACATGACATGTATGTGGGGCCAGAGTTGACCAGGGTTATGAGGGTGAGGTATAAGGGCGGCGTGTTGGTGCCCGAGGAGCCGCTTGACCTAGAGGAAGGCAGAGAGTACAGGGCGGTAATGGAGGAGGACATAGACGAGTTAGTTAAGAGGTACAGGGGTGCCCTTGGAAAATCGTCCATCGAGGAGTTCAGGGAGCTCGATGAGGAGACTCAAGCCCAGCTACCAAATATGTAACGAAATAGCCAGACACAATGCAGAGAGCGGAATCCCCACTCAATTTAACTTGACAACACCCCGAGAGGTTAGACCGGATATATTAAGTCCACGGAAGTAGTGTTTATAGGTGTGGCTATGGCGAAACTGATCGAGGTTAGGGTTAAGGTTCCTAGTGAGTTGGTTATGCTAGTGAAGCCTCGTAGGATAGAGGATTAGTTGAAACTGCTGGTGGCACTTGAACTTTATCGTGAGGGTAGGGTATCGCTGGGCAAGGCTGCCGAGCTAGCCGGGCTCGGCCTCAGGGAATTCCTTTATGAGCTACGCACCAGGAGCATACCACTTAACTACGACCTCGAGGAGCTGAAGGGAGATCTGAAGGCCGTGAAGGAGCTTATAGGGAGCTGAGGAGCCAGGCCGGCATGAAAGCCATAGTAAACTTGTTCATGTATTGCTCGAATATATTCACAGGGGAGAAGCCGAGACGATAGCTTTGGCAGTAGAGGTTTATGACAGCATAGTGATTCTGGATGATAAGAGGGCCAGGAGCATTGCCAGAAGGTTAGGACTAAAGGTTATTGGCACCGTAGGCGTCCTAATTCTAGCTAAGAAACAAGGACTCATAGATGTGAAGGCGGAGATAAGAAAGCTCCTCGAAACATCATTCCACCTCTCCCAAAATGTAGTGACGAAGGCAGTAAAGGAAGCCGAGAGAGACTGCTAAACAAAAGAGCCTTATGAGACCCACAGCAACCACCAACAAAACAACCTCCAGCACAAGCCACATAACCCCTATTCGCGAAAACACAAGGACGAAACCCCGAGAAAACATCCCGGGCCTCTAAAGATGTTCTGGCGGGTTCCAGGGACGATGCTGGGAGCGGGGATGAGCCACAAGGGCTTCTGCGGGCGGGGAACAATAGGGGTTAAACCTTCGCGGCTACACTTTCCTCCCCGGCCATCTGCAACGACACCCTCTTCTCATACTCCCTCAGCAGCTCCACCAGCGGGTGCCTCAGGTTCAGCCTGTACAGCTTGGCCCTCCCAATCCTCCTGGAAACCCTGACTATCCCATACCTCTCCAAATCCCCGAAATACTTGTAGAACGTCCGCTTACTCATCCCAAGCGCCTCAATCACCTCCTTCTTAGTGAAGTCAAACAACGGGTTATCCAGGAAGAAATCTATAATCCTAAGCCTCGGAGAATCCCCCAAAACCCTCACCAAGATAGACCTATTCTATCCACATACAGTTCCTCGGGCACCTCCACCACCACAACTACCAGCTGAAACAAAGCACCAAAATGTTTACCTTAAACGTATCGAGTGAAACCCCACATTCAATGTAATCAAGATTAGGACTTATGTCCTAAACAGGCCTATGGGAAGGGGCCGTTAAGAAGACGGGCACCCACCCCTCCCAAAGAGACATGCCCAGAAGACACGCTTCACAAATGCCTACTACCAGGAACACCACGAGGCTGGAAAAGACTAATCACCCAGCATGTTGACATATAGATGGGGGCCGAAATTGTCCAGGGTCATAAGGGTGAGGTACGAGAAGGGCGTGCTGAAGCCGCTGGACAGCGTTGATTTTGAGGAGGGTGAGGAGCTGCTGGTGAAGGT
>WAQG01000216.1 GCA_015520395.1 Candidatus Geoarchaeota archaeon | reverse complement strand
GATACTTACTATCCGCCAAGAACCTGACGTAGATGTCCGGGAGGATGGGGTGCTTAAGCCAACATACTATAAAAGTACAAGAATAATATTAAAGTGTAAAAATTTTATAAATTATTATCACGTATCAGGTCTATCGGCGTCATGAGATGCTTCTATGGATTGGCTGACTAGACTTCACATTATTTTCACCAGGTTGCCTCCGATACCAGGATTCCCTCATTCATTTGGGAATTAGGGCTTAAAGGTTATATAGTGTTTTGTGTCTAGTTTGGGGTGTGGGGAGTCTGGGTGCTTCTCCATGTCTGGGTATGTGAAGTGTAATCCTGGTTGTAAGTTCTTTAGGTGTGGGAAGAGGGCTTTGGTGATAAGGCCTGTGAGGGCTTTTCCGAACGGCAGGGAGCTTCTGGAGAAGCAGCGGGAAATGTATGGTGACACTCCACCGCTGATCCTCTATTGTAGATGGGCCAACGACGTCTGCATAGGGTACAAGTGCAACTATGCCTCCTGTGTTAAAGGTGCGATTCTCCCAAATGGGCTGTGCGGCTTAACACTCAGGCAGCAGAGGAGGAGACAGCGGAGATCCCTGGAGGCGGAGCTTCTCAGGGAGGAGGAGGCGGAGCTAGAGATCATGTCCAACATGCTGAAGAGGAGGGGTTACGAGTACATAGAGTAGCCACCACCCCCGTCATTCTTTAGCAGAAACTCACAGGCCGAACTAGCAATTTATTAGGCAGAGCCTGTTACAGACCACTGTAGCTGTCATTATACTTGGGCGCCCATCACTATGACCGATATGGTGGTTGTGGCTTGGTCTAGACTAGGTGTAGTGGCCGGGTTAGCGTTCTTGTTTCTGCTTATGGGTATTGAGGTCGTTTATGCCTGTTTTGATCCCTCCAATTTAGGCTCCATTGAGGTCGTCTTCAGTAAGCCTGGGGTGGCATACGACTTCTCCCCGCTAAGATCTCTTAGGAACGTTGTGAGGATCAGGTATGGTTGGGGGTGGGGAGGCTTACCTCCACGGGAGTCATGTGTCTAAGGAGGTTATTGTGATTGTGTCGGCACAGCCCCTCTATCCTGGTGGGGACGCAGAGCTATTCCCGTCCGTTAGGGTGGAGTCAAGGGTTGTTCGGGTTGAGATAACCGTGAAGGTCTATACTAGTAACGTTAAACTGGATGGAGTGAGCCTGGGCGAGGATGCGGTTAAGCTGGCCGGAGAGCTCGGCTGGAGTGAGAAATCCATGTATAGCTCCGACTCGACCTTTAGGATCGTTCTGACTAAGATAATCGACAACAATAGATGTTCGTTTCTCTCAGCGTGGAGAGACCGTCGTTGTCTCGGTAAAGGGGTGGGGAGATAAAGGGATCGTGGCAGCTGAGGCAGAAGCCCTAATCTCAAAATTGCTCGGCGTAGAGGCGAGGCTGGAGTTTTAAGAGTACTTTGAGAAAAGATACTCTCTAAAGCCCGTTGTTGATGGGGCGATCTTGAAGGATGCATTGGAGTTTGAGGCGAAGTGGCTTATGGAGATCGGCGTCTTGAAGGGCGTCTCCGAGGGAGACCTTGCAGGGATCCTTTCGGTGGCCAAGCCCGGCCTCGCGGGGTGGAACAGCAGGATAGCGTATAGTGGGGGGAGCTGGAAGCCCTACTACGAGACCGGAAACCCCTATCTTAAAGGTTATGGGGTGTAGCTGGAGCTACCCGGTAGACAAAGTGCCAAGGAAGCCGCCGGTATGGGGTCAAACAACCACCGCTCAGGCTCAATCCTCCCGAAGCCAGCCTCCCACCTCAACATGGCTTGGAACCTACAGCTACACATTATTGGATGTAGGGATCACTGCTGTAGTCATGGCGGCGCTCGCCTTGATCTTCCCTTTGGTTCTGGTTGGAAGGTTTGGCGTCTGCTAGACGGGTGGCGGTAAGTTTATGTGCATCCCCTCTTAATTATGAGGCGTGAACACCCAGGGGTATCACTATGTCATTGAGGCATCGGGCTGCGACCCTAAGGTGCTCACGGACGCCGATGCGCTAAAGAGAATTTTGCTGGAGTCAGCTAAGGTCGGGAAGATGGAGGTAAGGTCGACGTATTTCTACAGGTTTTCGCCTCAGGGCGTCAGCGGGATGGTCATAGTTTCGGGCTCCCACATATCGATACACACCTGGCCTGAGAAGGGTTACGCCGCCATCGATGTATATACATGCGACATCGACTCAAAGCCTGAGGAGACGTTGAACTACATACTTGAGAAGATCGGCGCAACGTATGCGCACATAACCGAGATAGAGCGGGGTATAGAGGACGAGGATGGAACATACACCCACACGATACTCTCCTGGGACGAGGCCCCCCAGGAGGAATAGGTGGGCCGGGGGAGAACCCCAGAGATTCTGCCCGGAAGGTTTAGCTAGGGGTGGTTGTCGCTTTACTCTGCAAAACTGGTTTTATGTATCTCCCAGGCGCCATGTAAATGTAGATTGGGCATACCTGACTACATATGGTACAGTGTGTGCACCTCCTAGGGTCTATGACAGGCTTGCCACCAATAATTCTCACAGCCTTGAGAGGGCAGGAGTATTCACAGAGGTGGCAACCAACACAGAAGAGTAGGCGGCCGACGGTCTTCGCAACCCTCATGGTGTTCTTATCCGTGGAGCCCCTGACCCTAATTAAACCATCCTTCCAGGCAACTAGGATAGTCTCTCCATCCTTCTCAACCTCGATTGTACCATCTCGTTTCCTCGGGCTGCCAGCCGCATTCAATATATTTAGAACATCATCAAACCTAAGATCTTCAGCATAAACAACGAGTTCTGTTCCGGAGATCCTGGGCGACCCCCTCCTGGGATCCCTACCAGCTATACGCCATCCCCCAAGTCTGGCCCATTCCTCCGCGACTCCTAGCCTTTCAGCCCAAGATTCTAGAATTTCCTTCCATTTAGCCCAAAGTTCGGGATGAATCCTGGCGGTAGCTTCGAAATCCGCAATGTCGGCCGATGGGCAAAGCCAGCAGCCAATCCTGTCGAACCCCATCTCGTAGAGGGGATTGACCGGAGCCCCCTCCCTAAACAGGTAGAGCCAGACAAGCAGGGTTGGCCAGTCATGGATCGCTGAAACGCCCCTTTCACCCAGCACCCACCTGCTACGCCATATCGACCCCCTCCTCATCCGGTCACCTGACTCAACCCTTCTAAGGCCTATCAGGACGTCTGTCGAGCCGCCGAAGAGCTCATTTATCGCCCTCTTTGTAGGAGCCATCTTGCAGACCTTGCAGCACCACCTGTAGTCCCTTGCGGGGGGCCCGAAGACCTCGACACCCCTCCAAAAACCATCACCCGCACTATAGACGTAGAGGCTAACACCGTACCTCTCGGCAACCCTCCTCACATACTCCAAGGTCTCGGGATATTCTATGCCCGTGTCTATAAATATGACTTTCAGGTTCTCCTTCCCCAGGGCCTTTATCGAGAGTAGGAGGAGGGCCATGCTGTCCTTGCCACCACTGAACGAGAGGGCCGCTGGCAGGTCCCTAACGTTCTGCCTTATAAAGCCGATGGCCCGCATCTCAAAGGACCTTATCACATCAAGATTGGCCTTTACTGCATCCTCCCAGCTTTGGCCTCCGGGAAGTATTCTCGGGGGGCTGGGGGGCCCAGATTCCCTAACCTTGACCGCCAGCCCCCTCTCAGGTATATTTTCAGCAGCAACCCTGGCAATCCCCACCGCCACCGCCAAGCCCGACCTGTCGATAATGTAAACCTCGTCTCCCATCTTCACCCCCTGATCCATCTCTAATATGCCGGGCGCCATAAGATTCCTGCCCTTAGCCACCTCCACAGCCGCGTCTTCATCTATCATAACCCAGTTAGAAGCCTTGAGAAGAGCTAGACGTCTCCCGGCCTCAAGGCTTGGCTTAAACCTCCATCTCAGTTTGGAAGGCTCATAAACTATAAGCCCCATCCTCACCCCATCAACAATTATTTCCTCGCTCCGATCCCTGCCGCCAATCTTGTTTAAGAGCACAAGCTTATTGTCCGGAAACAGGGATCTACAGGCGTTATCCCCGAAGAACTCCGAGCAAAGGGAGCGGATCCTTTCAAGATCGCCGCTAAGAGCTGGTCTGACATCGCCTGGCGGTGTAAGCTTTACCTCCCTAGTGATACCCTCACATAGGCCACATCTGTCCTTAAATAGTATTGGTAAGTTGCACTTCTCACACCATTTTAGGTGTGGGACGTAAAGCCTGTAGAGCAGCCTTAGCTTCCTTCTCCTCCCCATTCAACACATCCACCCACACACATGTATAAAACCCTTAGGATGGGTCGTAGATTCGTCGGGGTATTATTGATCTTCGGGGAAAATAAGTAGGGTTATTATGGTGCCGTAGACATTAATTTAATAGGGATGCCCTGTCCTTATGCGGATGTTCGGGGTGGGGCTATAATCTGTAAGCTGAGGGGGGATAGAGTTAACCCATTTGTCTATCCGTGTTTAGGCAATTATCAAAGCTGCCCTCGAGTAAAAGCAAGGCCTGTGCCCACGATCCCTAAGCCCATTAGCAGGCCTCCCGAGAAGCCTCCACCCTCTAAGGCCCTAGGCATCAAGTTTGATTTAAGCGTCTCAAGATCCGTTGCTGATATGCTTTACCTTTCAACGGTTTATATGACCTATGATCTTTTTGAGCATAGAAACGTTGAGGGAGGGGATTTCCTAGAATATGTAGAAAACCTGGTTAAGGGTAGGAAGTTTATTGATATGTTGTTTTCAATAAGGGCCTCTGATGCGGCCTTTAATCTTGCGGTTAGGGTTCTTCCCGATCTGAGGTTTGGGGCAGCGGAGATCGGTGAAGGCGGCGAGGTAAGGCCTCTGGAAAGCATCGAAGGGCTGCGCTCCATCTTGGATAAAAAATTTTTGAGGGTTTCCGTTTACATTAAGGCATAAACTAGGATGGTGCCTCCCTTGCCATAGTGTAGGTTCCTAGGGTGGCAACGAAGGCTGGCACGATCCCGCCGAACGTGTACCAAAGGGCTAATGTTATTTCAGAAATCTTCAGTAGCGGGTATGTTGGGAGGGTGAGGCCGTGTAGAAGAAAAGCGAGGCCTGTTATTAGTGCCCCCCGGGAGCCGGACGGCTTATATATCCTCCCTATCAGTATATATCCTAGCACCAGGGGGAGTGGTATTAAGAATAGGAAGACCCTGAAGTAGGATGAAACCGTATATGGGGGCAGTCCACCTATCTTACTGGCAGGGTTCGTCAGAAGGTTTAGGTAGAAGGATACTCCAGCCCCTATTACAAGTATGAGGAGGGAGATGGTAAATCTATCTTTAAGCTCCCTCCATTGAAGTAGCTCGAGTATCAGCATCATTTCAAAGAATGCCCAAAGCATTATGAAGAGGGCCCGGCTTGTGTCAACTGTAAGCCAGCTCATCCCGCCAGGCTGCCATGTCGGAAGGCCTGATGCCTCCATAAATACCTCGTAGCTCTCCAAAATGCTGTTTGTACCCACCCCTAGGATGAGGCCTAACCCTAGGAGCATTGATAGGGGCGAGCCCACCTTCTTGTAAACGACTAGGCTGATAAGCCCCGCTATGATTACTAGTATTCCGGTTATTGCAGGGAACCATTCGATCATGCCCACTCAGTATTAAAATATGTGTTTCCCGGGTAATAATTTGTTCGACCGGGCCGAGGGATGGTCGAGCTTAAATATGCCGTTTACGTGTGAAGGATGAGCATGTCTGTGTTGTCCAAGAAGTATATCGTGGATCTGACGACCGCCACCCCTGAGGGCGTGCATGAGCTAGCTATGAGTGGGCGTGTTGCCGGTGTCGTGCTGGTGCATATAGGCTTCTTTAGGATCGTTGAAACGCCGGAGGAGACGATCTCTATAGCCACATCCGTCGAGAAGCTTTACAAGCTGGCGAAGGAGACGGGCTTATTCGAGGTTCAGCTGACGGACCACATGCCGAGAGGCCTAAACTACCGTGACTTCAAGGATAACAAGTCCCACTTCCTCTTCTCGGTAGCTATGGATTTAGACGCCGCGATAATAACGGGTGACCCTAAGCTTGAGGCCATGGCTTCGGCCTCCAATATAGAGGTCGTTAAGATACCGGCGGCGAGGCGCCTCCCCTCATTCACAGAATTCTTTGAGGAGGACGTCATGTCCCTCCACCTAAAAGAGGGCGTGCCCCCCATGGTTAAGAGGGGGAAGCCGGGAAGCTGGAGGCTGGAGTACATTAGGGAGGAGCCTGTGACCCGTGCTGAGCTTGAACAGATGGTGAGGGAGATACATGAGTACTCGATAGCGTCGGGGGAGTCAGTTAAGGAGATTTCACGCCCAGGCTCGCTAATAGCCCAGCTCGGCCACTACAGGATAGTTGTCACTAAGCCCCCGCTCTCAGACGGAATGGAGATAACGATCGTTAAGCCCCTCAGAAAGCTTAAGCTAAGTGACTATACGATATCAGCCAAGCTCCTAAAGCGATTTGAGGAGCAGGCCGAGGGGATACTTATTGCCGGCGCCCCCGGCATGGGTAAGACAACATTTGCCCAGGCGTTGGCCGAGTTTTACTATGAGAAGGGCAAGATAGTAAAGACGGTTGAGTCGCCGAGGGACATGCAGCTTCCACCCGAGATAACCCAGCTCTCAAAGACGTATGCGACTAGCGAGGAGATACACGACATACTCCTGCTTTCAAGGCCCGACTACACGATATACGATGAGCTCAGGGACACCAAGGACTTCGAGCTGTTCGCCGATCTGAGGCTCGCCGGGGTTGGGATGGTTGGGGTTGTTCATGCAACATCGCCGATCGACGCGATCCAAAGATTCATAGGACGGGTTGAGTTGGGCATGATTCCATCGATAATTGATACCGTCGTGTTCATAAAGAACGGGGATATAGAGAAGGTCTACACGCTGGAAACTACGATAAAGGTTCCCCATGGCCTCACGGAAAGCGACCTGGCTAGGCCTGTCGTTGTGGTTAAGGATTTTGAGACGAACCAGCCGGAATACGAGATATACGTGTTCGGGGAAAGGACATTCGTCGTCCCGATTAAGAGGGGGCTTACGGCGAAGCAGCAGCGGGCGGTGAAAAAGATAGTAAACATCCTGTCAAAATACGTGCCGGAGGAGGAGATAGAGGTTAGCCCGGTTGGAAGCAAGATAGTTGTTACAATCCCAGTCGAGTACGCCCCCATAGCCCTAAGCAGGAGCCGGAAGAAGCTTGACAGGCTTAAAAGGCAGCTTGGCGTGAAGTTTGAGGTCAAAACGAGATAAGCTTATCTAGCCTCAGGCATAAAGTGAAGTTAGCGATGATCTATTAGAGTTACGCTGAGCCTTGGGCGATGAGGACAAGGCATTAGGCTGAGCTCCGGCCTGCATGGCCTGGCAACATTAATAACCTTGTAGCTGAGACTTCTAAATTGTGGGGAGACATGTCCGAATATAATTTTATCAAGATTCGTAAAGAGGAGGGTGTGGCCATCCTTACACTCTCCAACCCCCCGGTGAACGCCATAAATCCCCAGATGATAGACGAGCTCGACAGAGCCCTTGATGAGCTAGCCAAGGACGAGGAGGTTAAGGCCCTCATAATCACGGGTGAGGGAACATACGCCTTCAGCGCGGGAGCCGACGTAAAGGCACTTCAGGGCCTGGATAAGGAGTCGGCCTCGGCTCTAATAAAGAAGGGTCAGTCGGTCTTCACGAAGCTTGAGAAGTTTCCAAAGCCGACAATAGCGGCCATCAATGGGTTGGCTTTGGGCGGCGGCAACGAGCTGGCGATGGCCTGCGACATAAGGATCTCCAGCGACCGTGCGAGGTTCGGGAACCCCGAGGTCCAGCTAGGCCTAATACCAGCCTGGGGCGGTACTCAGAGGCTCGCCCGCCTAGTGGGTAAGGGGCGGGCGCTCGAGCTTATCTACACGGGGAGGTATATAAGCGCCCAGGAGGCCCTTAGGATAGGGCTGGTTAACAGGGTTGTTCCTGATGGGGAGGAGCTCAGGGCTGCGATGGATCTTGCTAGAATGATAATGGCTAAGAGCGCCCCACTGGCAGTCCAGGCCGCTAAGAAGGCTGTTTTGGAGGGGCTTGAGAAGGGTAGCATAGAGGAGGCCCTGAAGGTCGAGTACAAGTATATGATGGAGCTTGTGGAGACTGAGGATCTTAGGGAGGGTATAACAGCCTTCCTGGAGAAGAGGCCGCCGCAGTTCAAGGGCAAGTAGATGAGGTGAATGATGGCTTGCCCATCGATTTTACGCTACCCCCCGAACTAGAGCTTCTCAGGAGAACCGTTCGGCGGTTCGTGGAGAACGAGATACTACCCAACCTAGAGTACTACGATGCCAGGGAGGAGGTTCCAAGGGAAGATGTCGAGAAGATGGCTAAGCTAGGGCTAATGGGCGTGCCTATCCCAAGGGAGTACGGCGGGGCTGGCCTCGGCGAGCTCGGCTATGCAATTGTTCTCGAGGAGCTCGGGAGGATAAGCACATCACACGCAACGATAGTGGGGGCGCACTGTGGCATCACAGCTGTCCCTATTTGGCTTTTCGGGACGGAGGAGCAGAGAAAGAAGTATCTGCCTAAGATGGCTAGGGGCGAGTGGATTGGAGCCCACGCGTTGACTGAGCCGAACGCGGGAAGTGATGTTGCCAGCCTTCAAACGACGGCTGTGAAGAAGGGCAATGAATACATCCTTAACGG
>WAQG01000215.1 GCA_015520395.1 Candidatus Geoarchaeota archaeon | reverse complement strand
GGGGCCTTGGCTGTTGTAAAGGATGTGCCGTTAAGGGGCTTCCTGGGAAGGGCCGCAAACTACGCTATGTACCTCCTCGGAACCGACGTGGGCGTTGCAATGCGGCTCGACAGGAATGGAAACATAGATGTAAGCCTCAGGTCTAGAAATCCTGGGGTGGACCTCTCGAAGATAGCTTCGGAGATAGCCAACAGGCTGGGAGGCTCCGGGGGCGGGCATCCCATGGCCGCCGGGATGAGGATACCTGGGGAGAGGCGCGAGGAGTTTTTAAAGTTGCTTTTAAGGGAGGTTGAGGAGGTTCTGGGCGCGTCTCGTTAGGAAGACTCAATGTTTTTATCCTTGAATCGCCTTGTTATTATCCCGTGTTGTGGCTATGAGGAAATACGTGTTCGTGACTGGTGGCGTGCTTTCTTCCGTTGGGAAGGGGATTGCCGCCGCCTCGATAGCCTTGATCTTAAAGTCGATGGGTTACAGCGTCACTGCCATAAAGATAGACCCGTATGTGAACGTTGACAGTGGGACGATGAATCCATACATGCATGGCGAGGTTTTTGTGACTGAGGATGGGGCGGAGACGGACCTCGACCTAGGCCACTATGAGAGGTTCCTCGATGTCAACCTGACTAGAGACCACAACATCACGACTGGCCAGGTCTACGGAACGGTCATTGAGCGGGAGAGGCGGGGAGAGTACCTCGGCCAGTGCGTCCAGATAATACCTCATGTCACCGACGAGATTAAGGCGCGGATAAGGGGGGTTGCCGAGAGGGAGGGGGCTGATATAACCATCGTGGAGATAGGTGGCACGGTTGGCGACATAGAGGGGCTACCCTTTCTCGAGGCCGCCAGACAGATGAGGCTTGAGGAGGGGGCTAGGAATGTGGTCTTTGTCCACGTCGCCCTCGTCCCGATATTGAGCGTGACAGGGGAGCAGAAGACCAAGCCCCTCCAGCACAGCGTTAACGAGCTGAGGAGGATAGGTATCCAGCCAGACATAATAATCGGTAGGTGTGATGAGCCGTTAAACGAGACCTCAATATACAAAATCGCCCTTTTCGGCAACGTGCCCAGGGAGAGGGTCTTCAGCTCTCATAGCGTTGACACGATCTACAGGGTTCCATTGATGCTGGAGGAGCAGGGGATGAGCAGGGTTCTCAGTGAGCTCCTCGCACTGAACGGCAGGAGGGCCGACCTCTCCGAGTGGAGCAAGCTTGTTAAGAGGTTTGAGGAGGCCAGTAGAGAAGTTACTGTTGGAATGGTTGGGAAGTACGTGGAGCTGACCGACTCGTATGTAAGCATAAAGGAGGCCCTAGTCCACGCAGGGATCCACCACGGCGTAAGGGTTAGGCTCAAGTGGGTCGAGGCTGAGTGGCTTGAGGGGGGTGAAGATAGGGTTAAAAAATACCTAGACGATGTCGATGGGCTGATCATCCTTCCCGGCTTCGGCGCGCGGGGGGCTGAGGGCAAGATAGCCGCAGCCAAGTATGCCAGGGAGAGGGGGAAGCCTCTCCTCGGCATATGCTTCGGCTTCCAGCTAGCCATAGTCGAGTTTGCCAGAAACGTTGTTGGGTTGAAGGGTGCCAACTCCACGGAGATAGACCCCAAAACACCTCACCCAGTCATAGACCTCCTGCCCGAGCAGAGGGAGATCGATAGGCTTGGGGGCACCATGAGGCTCGGCGCGTACAAGATCAAGCTGAAACAGGGCACGTTGGCTAATAGGCTTTACGGAAGAGACATCATCTACGAAAGGCATAGGCATAGATACGAGGTTAACCCCAGGTACTGGGACGTCCTCCAGGAGCATGGGCTGGTTTTCTCAGGCTGGGATTCCAGTGGAAGGAGGATCGAGTTCGCTGAGCTGCCCTTCCACCCATTCTACCTACTTACACAGGCCCATCCCGAGTTCAAGTCCAGGCCTAACAGACCCTCGCCACCTTTCATGGGCTTCCTGGAGGCCATCCTCAAACACTCCCCCAGAGTAGGTTAACAAGCTTTACGAGGGTTGAGTCGAGCGGCTCATCGCTGTAGAAGAGGTGGGAGGGGGCCTTCCGATCATCGGAGGAGCCGAACCCCCTGATAAACTCGTATCTCTCGGCAAGCATGTCCACTAAGACAGGCTCATCCCAACTCACCAATAGTGCTATTTTAGGCCTAAAGATAGCTGTCAGATAGTCGATATGCCAGAAAACCCGCTTGTTCTTGGAGAAGTGTCTCTCAAGCCTCTTAAACATGCCCCTCCGGGCTGAGCCGACATATATGTATGTGCCTTTCCTAAACCTTACCTTGCCTAAAGCTCCAACACTTAGCTCCGCTTCTCTGTTAATTTCTATGAGCAGGAGGTAGCTTTTCATTCGATCCCTTTATCAGATACACCCTTGGCAACGGCTTTAGCCTCTGCAAGAACTTTCATAGCGTCCTCGTCCATGACTAATGCTAATTCAGCATTTATAGCTGGTCCCAGAGTCCAGTCAACACCCTGGAGTATCGTGTCCATGTCCTCCGGGAAGTTCCTAACAGCCCTCGCGAACGACCTCATATGCTGACCCAGCATCTTGACGCTTCTCCCACCAACACTAAGGGCTGAGGCCGTGTCCCCAAGGGCTACAACGGTATCGAGTCTAGTTTTCATGCCACCAACATAAACCTCAAGGTTGTCCGACGTGTTTTTGATCTTTCTGTAATCGGCTATCAGTGAGGCCTGAATCTGCTGCTCGCCGCCCTCCTCCATTTGGCCGACTAGCTTCTCCATCGCCTCCTGCTCTTTGTGCCTGATCTTACGTCCATGATGCTCAACCTTTTTCTCAACCTGGCCAAGCTTCCTGGAGGCCTCTGTGAGTACTTTCCTTACAGGCTTCTTGACTTTGAGCTTCGGCGGGTTCTTAGGCTCCCACTTCTCCACAAAATCCCCCATACCCTGCCACCAGTAAACTTGGTGTGAATTAGAATAAAAAGGGGACTAGGCGTCACAGCCCACGAACATTTACAACATTGCATAGAACATTCGTATCTGGATGACCTGGAAATATTTACTCTGTGTTGAGGAATATATACGTGAGAATCCAAAATATGAGTGTGGTGAAAGTTATGGATACCAACCCAGACGAGCCAGCGCCCATACTTCTGGACGGGAAGCCCCTGAAGCTCAGAAGGGACGTCCCCCTTCTAGCAGCCCTCTACGAGGCTGGCATAAAGGCGATTTACTACAGTTTTAAGTATGGAAGGCCCCGCGGGGGCACCACCTTCGACATATGGGATCCGGCCAGACTTTTATGCGGTGAAAACCCACTGGCCAACCCTGCAATCACACCTGTTCAGGAGGGGCTAAAGGTTCGCATTATCAAGGCTCCTATGTCGGGATTCAGGCGGCTTATAGCCCCGTTTCTTAAAACGGGCTTTCAGCACTCCTTCATAGTTCGGAGCCGGATCGGGTGGCCCATCGCCAGGAGGATGATAAAGCGTAGCCTTCCATACCCCCGCCTCCCGTTAAAGCCAAGCGGGGGGGCTGTGGAGG
>WAQG01000214.1 GCA_015520395.1 Candidatus Geoarchaeota archaeon | reverse complement strand
GTTGGCAGGGATGTGTGGATAATGGTCGACGCAAACATGGCCTGGGACAGGTGGCAGGCCCTTAGGATGGCTAAGGCATTTGAAAAGTTCGATATTTTTTGGTTGGAGGAGCCTGTCAGGGCCGATGACTATGAGGCTATGAAGTGGCTGTCGGAAAAGACGGAGATACCGCTGGCCGCTGGCGAAAATGCGCATGACATATTTGACTTTAAAGCCTTGCTACTGGAGGGGGGCATAAGGTTCTTTATGCCCGATGTTAGTAAGGCTGGCGGGTTCACGGGTGTTCTAAGGGGCATCTCGCTGGCTGAATCCCTTGGGATAACCTGCAGTCCCCACTACTATGGCTCGGATCTCGGGTTTGCCGCCTCCCTCCACCTAGTCGCCTCGAAGACGATATGTGCCTTTATCCAGAGGGACGTTAGCCCAGCGCCATTAAGGGAGCGTGTCCTGAAGACCAGGATAAGGATCGAGAACGGCTATGCCCATGTTCCCAGGGGGCCCGGGCTGGGCGTCGAGATCGACGAGGATGTGATTGAGGAACACAGGGTGGAGATCGGGGCTTAGTTTACATAAACATGTTATTTTTTTAAGATCAGGACAGATAATATTTAAATGACTGTGTAAATACAGTCAGCTTGGTGGTAGCATGTCGTCCACCCGTAGAGATTTTCTCAAGCTTTTAGCCTCAGGAGTCGTCGGTCTTGCAGTTGGTGCTGGCGCCGGATACTTTGCCGGCGCCCAGTCCATGAGGCCCACTTCAACCCCAGTATCCCAGCCCCCCCAAGGTGCCCGAAAGCTCAGGGCGCTATGGATATATGTTGGCCCGATAGCCGACTATGGGTGGACTAGAGCCCATCATGATGGTAAGGAGTATGTAAGTGGGAAGTATGGGTGGCTTGAGGCTGAGCATGTTGAGAAGGTTGCTGAGGACCAGGCCTACAACGTCATTAAGAACTACCTTGAATCTGAGCACTACGACGCCGTCTTCGCTACGAGCTACGGGTTTATGGACGCTATTAAGAGGCTGGCCAGCGAGTATCCAGAAACCATGTTTTACCATTGTAGCGGGCCTTGGGAGGAGTTTAAGGATCTTCCCAACGTGTCGACGTATTTCGCCGAGTTCTACCAGCTCTACTATCTTAACGGGCTTGCGGCGGGCGCTGTTACCGAGACCTGCAAGGTTGGCTATGTTCCAGCGTTCCTGATACCTGAGGTTGTCAGGCATATCGATGCCTTCGCCCTTGGGGTCGTGGATGGTGCCAGACTTATGGGGAAGTGTGGCGGTGGCGAGGGGGTTGAGATCTACGTGACAACCCCACTGAAGAGCTGGTTTGCTCCGCAAGACGCCGCGAACTACGCTAAGGCTCTGGTCGACCAGTATGACGTTGATGTTATAGCCTTCACTGAGGATAGCACCGCCGTCCTTGAGACGGCTGAGAAGTATTGGGGTGAGGGGAGGAAGGTGTACAGCTTTAGCCACTATAGCGACATGTATGGCTACTTTAAGAAGAAGGGCCAGGAGTTGAGGAGCCACCTCACCGGGCAGATAGCTAACTGGGGGCCGATATACGAGTATCTCCTTGTGAAGCTTTACGCGGGCGCCTACATTAAGGAGGATGTTTGGGCTAGGCTCGGGGACTTCGTCCCGATAAGGTGGAGGAGGGATATAGGTGAGAGCCTGGCCGGAAGCCCGGAGGGCGCCGTCTACCTGGCGAACCTGAACACCCAGGCCATCCCGGCTAAGGCCCTAGACATGATAAAGCGCAGGTATGAGGAGATGAAGGAGGGGCTCTTCGACCCGTTCACCGGCCCGATAAAGGGCTATGAGATAGATAGTGAGGGGAGGCCCCAGGAAGAGGCTAAGTTGAAGGTTGAGGAGGGCGTAAGGCTGGGCCGGGCCGAGCTCTGGGCAATAAACTGGTTCCACGAGAAGATAATCTCCCTGGCCAAGTAGGGGGCCCTTCAGGAGGGCCAGAGCCGTGGGCCGGCCAGTCCTAAGTGTACGAGGGATCACTAAAGCCTACCCAGGGGTCGTGGCGAACAGAGAGGTAAACCTAGATATTTTTTCTGGCGAGGTTCTGGCTTTGCTGGGCGAAAACGGAGCTGGGAAGACCACCCTTGTAAGCATACTGGCAGGCCTTGTGGAGCCCGACTCGGGGGAGATATATCTGGATGGGAGGAGGATTAGGGTTGGCAATCCTAGGGAGGCCATGGCCCACGGCATATCTATGGTTCCACAGCACCCTAGGCTCATAGAGTCGATGACCGTCGCCGAGAATGTGGGGCTTGCGATGAGGCTCGCTGGCGTAAAGGTGTCTAAGGGGGATGTGGCAAGAAGGGTGAGGGAGATCGGGAGGTCGTATGGCCTTGAGATAGATCCAAACGCCCTCGTCTCAACACTCTCCATGGGGGAGAAGCAGAGGGTTGAGATAATCAAGGCCTTAGCGGCCGACTCTAGGTTCCTCCTTCTAGACGAGCCAACCACGCATTTATCACCCTTAGAGTCGGAGAGGCTCATAGCTCTTATGAGGCGGCTTACCAGCGATGGGCGTGGTGTAGTCTTTATCACCCACAAGCTGTCCGAGGCCACGAGGGCCTCCGATAGAATCGCTGTGATGAGGGATGGGAGGATCGTGGGCGTTCTTAGCTCTGAGGAGGCTTCGCCGGAGAGGCTGCTCGATTTGATGTTCGGCGAGAAGCTTGCCAGGATCTCCAAGATGAGCTACTCCCGGAAGGAAAGGCTGGATGGGAGTGACGTTGTGCTGGAGGTCAGGAATGTCTGGGTGAGGGGGGCTGACGGTGATTGGCTGGTTAGAGGTGCGTCGCTGGCTGTTAAGGCGGGGGAGGTCGTGGGGATCGCGGGAATCGCGGGGAACGGTCAGAGGGAGCTTTTCGAGGTTATAATAGGC
>WAQG01000213.1 GCA_015520395.1 Candidatus Geoarchaeota archaeon | reverse complement strand
TAGTTTGGCGTTAAGCGGATCCTCACCTGCCACATAAACAGCCACGTCTATATCCCTAAACGGCCTGCCGGATGGGAAGGAGCCATAGAGCACGGCGAGAAGGACATTCTTATCGTTCCTTAAGGCCCCACGAAGCCTCTCCACGAGACGCCTCCTCTCATTCCTGCCCAGACTGTAGCGTCTGAACCTTTCACGGATCTCCAGCTCGAGCGGCATACTTACCAACCTCCTCCACAAACCTCTCAATAACCTTCAGTCCACTCCCCCGAGCCTCCCTATAGACTCTGAGGTCGTCGACCTCCCAGTATCTATGCACAATGAGGTTTCTTAGGCCCACCAGCCTAACCATCTCCTTATATACATCGGGGGAGATCACACCACGCCGTAGAAGGCCCCCGAAAACCTGCCGGTAACCCTCGACCTCCTCTTCCTTGAGGATTTGAAGGCCCAGGCTTACTGAGGCCTCCAAGATCTCCACTATGGCGAGTCTGAGGGTGTAAGCGTTCCTTATGTCGGACAGGAATTCCTCCTCTCCAAGCTCGACAACCCTCTTAGCAACGCTGAGGGACTTCTCGATGTCCGCTAACAGTCTTCTAACCCTCTCCTTCAAGCCTAACTCCCATTAAACATTGGTATGAGTAGCATAAAATGCTTTGATGCGCCTGTTTTGGATGGGATAAAAGGGAGTTGTTTTGTTTACTTCATCTTTTTGGCTTCCTGCTTCAGCCACTCCTCTGTCTTGGGGTCGGCTCCGTGGTAGAGTTTCTTGAGCTCCTCCTCCAGGTTTGTGGGCTCTATTACCGCTATCCAGCCCTCCCCATAGGGATCCTCGTGGATCAACGTTGGGTTGTCGAGGAGCTCCTCGTTGACCTCCTTTATCCTGCCGCTTACCGGGGAAACCGCCTCGCCCACCCACTTATGCCCCTCTATCACGCAGAGGGGGCCGCCCTGCTCGACCTCGTCTCCAACCTCGGGCAGCTCTATGAAGACTATGCCTCCCGTGCCCTTCTGGGCGTAGTCGTCGATCCCAACTGTCACGGTGCCGTCGGGATTGACCCTCGCCCATGTATGGGTCTCATGGTAGTATAAGTCTTCAAGCAGCTTGTAACCCTCAATGACCTTCAAGCCTGACACCACCTACTTATTTTGGATCAAAAACATATAAGCGTATAGAGCTGGCCATGGGGTAACCTAAACATTATAGTCTTGGGGGTGCTAAGATTTAATTGTATTTACTTCCAAATCATTCACGGCCTGGTGATCGGCATGCCTAGGAGGATAGTTATTGTTGGCGGTGGGGGCGCCGCCCTCAGGGCTGCCCTCGGGGCAAAAACGGTCGACCTAAAAGCCGACGTGACGCTCATATCGGACGAGAAGCTGACCTTCTACTCGAGGTGCGCCCTCCCATACATAATCGAGGGGGAGATCGAGAGCGTTGAGAAGACCGTGTCCCCAGACCCACCCGGAACAAAGCTACTTAGGGGTTGGAAGGCCGTAGACGTGGATCCCTCGGGCAAAACCGTGACCGCCCAAAACCTTGAGACGGGCAGGGAGGAGACCTTCCAGTACGACGCCCTCATAATAGCCACTGGCTCAAGGCCCTTCATACCACCCGTCCCAGGCAAGGATCTGAAGGGTGTGTTCCCCCTCAGAACCGACAAGGATCTCAGGGGCCTCCAGTCCTACATCAAGCCCGGCGGAAAGGCTGTAGTCGTTGGCGCCAGGTTCATAGGCCTTGAGGTTGCAGCCGCCCTAAAAACCAAGGGAATGGACGTGACGGTCGTCGAGCTTCTCCCACAGATAATGGATGGGGTTCTCGACCCCGAGCTTGCGAAGACGTTTCAGAAGTACCTGGAGGAGAGGGGGGTAAAGATCTACCTGAACTCGCCCATCCAGGAGATCTATGGGCGGGAGAATGTCGAGGCAGTCAAGGCTGGCGACAAGAAGTTTGAGGCTGACCTAGTGGTCATGGCGACTGGTGTAAGGCCGAGGACGGAGCTGGCCCAGAAGGCTGGGGCGAAGATAGGGAAGACCCGAGGTATAGTTGTTGACGAGAGGATGAGGACGACCGTAGAGGACATATATGCTGCGGGGGACTGCACGGAGATAAAACACCTGATAACAGGGACGCCCTGGCCGACCGGCCTGGGAACCCAGGCCTATAGGCAGGGTAGGGTGGCTGGGATAAACGCCGCTGGCGGAGACGCCATATATCCGGGAACCCTTGGGACATGCGTGACGAAGATATTCGACCTTGAGGTGGCCTCCGTAGGGTTAACAAGGGCCTACGCCGAGAAATTTGGGATAAAGGCTGTTGCAGCCACCTACAAACCCTACATAAGGGCGGAGTACTACAGCGAGGATAAGGCCTACATAAGGCTTGTCGCAAGGGTTCCCGACGGAATGATAATAGGCGCCCAAATAATAGCACCCTACGAGGCCGGGGCAAGGGCAAACATAATGGCTGCGGCAATGATGAAGGGTGTCACAGTAGACGAACTCACAAACTACGACTTCTGCTACTGCCCGCCCGTCGCAAACGTGATAGAAGGGTTAGCCCTGGCTGCAGAGGGGCTTTCAAGAAGGCTTCTCAGATTAAGAAAACGTGGCCGTTAACCACCCATTTTATTCATTAACTACCGTGAATATATGTCAACAAGAAAAGAAGATGCAGTTGCCAACCAGCAGCATGGCCATACAAGTTAATTCTTTGATAGAGGACGTAGCACTTATTGCTATTTATGGTATCGTAGAGGTTTGAGTTTTAAGCTTTGAGTATAAGGTGCGTGCATCTTTCCTTGCCACGAAGAATCTCAGATGTATTTAAATAAATAGTGTTAGATATTAAAAGGTGAAGATAGTGTTACTATCTGTATGAGGGAATAGCTATGCTGAGGGTTCCAACCGGTATTAGAGGATTGGATGAGATGCTGGGAGGCGGCTTCCCCAAGGGTCGAGTAATACTTCTGTGCGGTGGGCCTGGAACGGGTAAAACAATATTCTCGCTCCAATTCCTAGCCAATGCCGCTAAGAGGGGGGAGCCGGGCGTCTATGTTACCCTGGAGGAACCGCTGAGGTTCATCAGGGAGTATGCCGAGAGCTTCGGCTGGGATCTCAGAAGGGAGGAAGTTAGGGGGAGGATCAAGCTGCTTGACCTCTACATGGTTTCCTACGGCGGCAGCATAGAGGTGAGAAGGCGGGAGACGGGGGAACCGGTCCTCTCAGTTGTAAACGCGATTATAGATGCGGCAAGGGAGATCAGGGCATCACACGTCGTGATAGATCCCATAACAAGCATCTCGATCCATGAGCAAAACGAGGGTGTCAGAAGGCTTAAAATAGCCGAGCTGTTCGGAAGGCTCAGGAAGCTGGGGGTCACCTCCCTCATAACCCTCGAGACCTCAGGGCCCAGGACGTTCAGCGTAGAGGAGTTCCTCGCAGACGGCGTCATAAGGCTCGAGAAGACAATATACGAGTTCAACCTCGTCAAAACAATAAGGATAGAGAAGATGAGGGGGCTAGGATACGACGAGCAGCCAAGAAGATACACAATAGAACCCCAGACG
>WAQG01000212.1 GCA_015520395.1 Candidatus Geoarchaeota archaeon | reverse complement strand
TAGCTATGTCAGTCCCCGTACCCATAGCTATCCCCACATCAGCCTGGATGAGGGCTGGAGCGTCGTTAACGCCATCACCGACCATGCAGACCCTCATGCCCTTCTCCTGAAGCCTTCGTATCTCATCAGCCTTCTCGGGCGGAAGAGCATTGGCTATAACCTTTTCAATGCCCAGTGAGGCCGCCACAGCCCTTGCAGTAGCTTCGTTATCACCCGTTATCATAGCGACTTTTAATCCCATGTCCTTTAGAGCTGAAACCGCCTCGGCCGCACCCTCCCTAGGCCCATCCATAACTCCGATGAGACCGATGAGCCCCCCATCCACAGCCACACCCACTATCGTCTCACCACGGGCCGCCATCTCTCTAGAGACCCTCTCCGCCTCAACCCCCATTGCGACACCCTTTTCATCTAGAAGTCTAAGGCTCCCCACTATAACTTCCCTCCCATCAACGCTGGCAATGACGCCCTTACCAGGAACAGCCACAAAGCTCTGAGGCTCCCTTATCATAACGCCCCTTTCCAACGCCTCATTAACTATAGCCATGGCTATCGGATGTTCACTGACTTTTTCAGCGCTGGCAGCCAGACTTAAGACTCCGTCTACCTCCCATCCAAAGGCTTTGATCTCGACTACCTCGGGCTCCCCCTTAGTTAACGTGCCAGTCTTGTCAAAGATCACAATGTCAACATCATTAAGCAACTCTAAAACTTCGGTATTCCTAAATACAATACCATACTCCGCCGCCCTGCCCAGGCCCACAGCCAAAGCCGTTGGTGTTGCGAGGCCTAATGCACATGGACAGGCAACGACAAGCACGGCCACAGCATTTATAACTGCCCTATCAAAGCCTATCAGCCAGACGCCCACTAAGAAGGTCGTGACTGCAACCCCGATGACCAAAAAAGTAAAGTAACCTGCCACCCTGTCCACGAACTTCTGTATTCTCGGCTTCCTTGCCAGTGCCTCATCTACCATTCTGACCACCTGGGCGAGAAATGTCTCAGAACCCACCTTTGTAGCCCTTATTTTAAGGTAGCCCTCCCTGTTTACGGTGCCGCCTATGACCTCGCTCCCAGGCCCCTTCTCAACGGGCATAGACTCGCCGGTCACCATGGACTCGTCAACTGCGGAGTGCCCCTCGACCACAACCCCATCAACCGGTATCCGTTCACCAGGCCTCACTAAAACCAGGTCACCAACCCTAATGGCGTCAACGGGAACCTCAATCTCAGACCCATCAACCAGCACCCTGGCACGCTTAGGCTGCAGCTCCAACAACTTCCTAACCACATTGGAAGCCCTGCCCTTCATCTTTGCCTCAAAGTACTTTCCCACCATAACGAATGAAAGAACCGCAGCTGACGCATCATAGTATATCCCAGACCACGTGGGGGTTGGGAAGGTGTGAAAAACGCTATAGAAGTATGCCGCGGTCGTCCCCAGCGCAACAAGGGTATCCATGTTGGCTGTGCGCAGCTTGGCCGCTCTGAAAGCGCCCATATAAAACCTAGCCCCAAGTAACACCTGAATAAAGGATGCGAGCAGGAAAGCTGTGTAGCCCGCTAGAGCTGTGCCAGCGAAGGGGACAAACCTGAAGAGCTCGGGATAGCTATATATGATTACTGGAATCGTTAAGGCCGTTCCCAGTATTGCTAGGTAACGAAGCCTCCTCGCCTCAGCCTCCTCGAAGCCCTCGGCAAACTCCTCACTAAGAACCTTAAATCCCCTAGACTCAACAACCCTCGATAAGTCGTTAATGGAGATTAAGGCTGGATTATACTCTACGACGAGGGTTGATGACGTTACATCAACCGAGGCGCTCTTCACACCATCCAGCTTTAAGAGCTCCCTTTCAAGCGCGACAGCCTCAGGCGTATCCCTTATACCTGATACCTTAAACCTAACCTTTTCATAGATAACCTCATATCCAACATCCTTTACAGCTCTCTCCAACTCCTTCAGCCCAACCCTGGATTCATCAAGTACAACTACCGCCTTACCAGTCGCGAAACTAACATTAACCTCAAAAACCCCATCGATGCTACCTAAAGCCCTCTCTATGGTGAGGGCACAATTCGCACAATGCATCCCACCTATCTTTAGGCTTACAACCCTGCGCTTCCCAGAGCCCATAGGCATGAACCTCTAAGCTACCTCACATATTTTGATGGATTCCTTATAAAGGACTTGTAGCAGTGCTCACAGCAGAAGTAGTAAACCTTGCCCTCATACTCCGCCTTCCACCTGGTGTCTTCACCGACCTCCATCCCACACACGGGATCTACCGGCACTTATACCACCATATGTCAAATTATGACATATCAAATATAAACATATTCCATAGGCCCCATATACAAGGGGGGAAAGAGAGCCTAACGCCCATGGATCCTTCCTTAACCGTACCGCTCCGTGATGCTATGTTTCACTGCTAATGTGACGAATGAAGAGCTATGGCCTAGTGTTTCTCTCCGGTCTCCCCTAAATAGCTCCTTGCACAGTGTTCGCAGCAGAAGAATAGCTTCTTTCCACCCACCACCACCTCAACGCCGCCCTCATAAATCTTACAGCCGCAGTTAGCGCAGACCATGACCTTTAGCCCCATTATCCCATCTATAATGCCAGACATCCTCTCCATAATCCTCTCAACAAGCCTCCTTCCATCAGACGTAAGTCTATAGACCTTCTTCCCCCTCCTCCCCTTAGACACAACCTCTAAATACCCCTCCTCGGCGAGCTTTGAGAGGAAGGGGTATATGTGGGCTGGGCTCACGGGCTTACCTATTGTCCTCTCAAGCCTCTTCTTTATCGCGTAACCATGCATCTCCCCCTCATAGAGGATCAAGAGTATTAGTGGCTTGACTATGCCAGTAAGAGCCTCCTCGACTATCTCAGAAACCGACCACCACCCCCCTTCCTTCTAAGATAATCGTAAATTCCCAAGATGCTTCTGTTCGGGCTCTCCCTCATGTAGGGCGGACCCCTCCTCTCCATACACCTTATATAGCTGGCCAGGGGCCCCTCCTCCTTCACAACCCTATAGGTCTCCTCGAAGCTCAGTCCCTTCGACATACACTTACTCACCAGCTCCGCTAGCCTGGTGAGGAGCCTAGAGTAGGATCTAAGAAACCCCACACCGTCCTTTATTAGCCCGAAGTGGGGTAGGAAAAGCCTTTTCGGGGAGCGGCTGATCATCTTATCTATGCTGGCTAGAGCCATCCCAAGCTCGTATCTGGGGGGCGTGGTTGGGGCCTGATGCCCACATAAATATAGGCCTGCCGCATCGCCTGGGAACATGTCATCTCCATGTATGAGGCTGAGGTGGTGCGAGGCGTGTCCTGGGGTGTACATTACTTCGAGCTCCACCCCATCCACCTTTAAGAAGCCCTCGTCTAGGGGCTCAGTGAGCCTTGGATCCGCGGGTTCAGGCCTCATGTAGTATTCCGCGGCGTCCATGAGGATCCGGCGACTCGCATCCCAAAGTGCCGAGGGATCTATAAGATGCTTGACCCCGCGCGGATGGACATATATCTTGGTCTTTGAGACCATCTGGAGCGTTGCCCCGCCTCCGGCGTGATCTATATGTATATGGGTAACGATTATAGCGGATATGTCTGGGCAGACGCTGAGAATCTGCTCAACATCCCTACGCGGCCCTGGGTCGACCACTATCCAGCCACTCTCCCCCCTTATACAGTAGGTCGCTATGAATCCCTGGTATCCGCCCAACTCCCTATCAATCATCACAATATTATCAGAGAGTTTCCTCGCTATCATCGGGATGGATAATGCCTATGAACGATTTAAACCTCTCTAACACCCCGGGCGGCCAAAAGCTTCTTTAACGCAGAGAGCCTTTCAAAAACAGCCCTTCTCTTACCTGGCGGGGCCATCCCTAAAGCCTCCAGCAGGGCGTGATACGCCAAATGGTATATCCCTAGTTCCAGGTATATATGGGACTCCCTGAGATAGAGATCGGAGGAGCGGGCTGGATCACTATGGAGGCTCTCTAAGGCCGTCCAGAACAGCCTAGAATGCTCCCCACCTAAGCTTAGCATGCCAATTGTAGGGGCGCCTTTGGGCGTCTGTGGTGGCAGATCGGAAGGCCTATCGACGCTGATAAATTCTCGAAGATCTTCGCTTAGCTCGGAAACCCCCACTAGAAGCAGCCTTGGCGCGCCTCTTTGGAGATCGCTGGCCTTGGCTATCTGCCCTCTTGTGACGCAACATCTTCTTAATGCCTGCCCAACGTTGCCTGAGACGTAGGCTATTAGGGTCTCCACAAAGCCGTCCTTCCAGTAGGGGGACGCGACGGTGGCATTGTGTTTTCTGCCGATCCTGATAAGCCTTGCGATCGTCTCGGGCTTTATCATCGGCGTGTCGCCTGGCACGACTATATATTCTGGGGCCTCCACAGATGATAAAGCGGTTGCAAGCCCTCTTAGAGGGCCCCTACATGGAAGCTCCTCATCGGTGATATAAAGGTCGGGCTCCACAAGCTTTTTCAGTTCACGAACCAGCCCGCCCCTAGTGGAGACCACAACTTCATCTACGCCAGCCCCCCTTAAGGCCCTCACAACCCTGACTATCATTGGCACGCCTCCCACCGGGTAGGCCAGTTTATTCGAGCCAAACCTCCTAGACTCACCGCCAGCCAGCACAACCCCGACAAGCCTCATCCTAATCGCCCCTTCAAGTAGCTGTCCACCAACCCAGGATTCCTAAGGCTTAGTGAGCTTCACCCACTTAAATTGCTCACCGAGGATCAGGCGTTATCTAATGTTTTGAGGCGTTTCCAGTTCAATGCTGCCTATTAGCGTGAGGGCTGCTGAGAGGGTTCCATATTCAGCTAATAGCGGTGTGTCGGCGCAACCAATTATTATGACATCTCTATCCTCAGGGTTAAATATCTCCAGGAGAAGCCTACTCGTCTCTGGGTACTCCTCTGAAAGCTTAAGGGAGGGGGGCATTATAAGCTCACAGCCCCTCTTAATGATGGTTGTTGCCCCAAGGGCGCCCATCCTTACTGCCTCATCCCTCTGCTCCAAACCTATCTTAACCATTTCCGCCATCCCTTTTACCAGAAGGGCATAATTGTATCGGCCGAGCGTGATCGGGATCCTGGGCAGAAAAGCTGCCTTTGGCAGAAGCCTTTTGAGGAGGAGGCCAAGCCTAACACCATTGCCAGTGAGAACCACGCCCCGCCTTGTGCTGCTGACTATGTTGGCCGCTCTAAGCCTATTAATTATCGTCTTTACAGACCCCTCCCCAAGGCCTGTGAGGATCGCTAGCCTGGATCTACCAATAGGCCCGTTATCCCTTATGAGGAGTATTACCTTAAGGATGTGAATGGGGGAGAACAGGGGCGAGGGACCTGGCGACCGCGTCCCGGCGATCAGGCTTAGCAGCTCCGCGATCCTCACCATCGATCAACTCATCTACGTCAAAAATATATATGCCTTTCAGGCCCCCCAACGAGCCCACATTTTTAACCTATGGAGCCCAACCTCATCACGGGGTGCCAACTTTGAAGGCCGCCGTCTTCATGGGGAGTGGGGACATAAGGGTCTTGGATTTAGATAAGCCCGATTTTGGCCCTAAGGATGTTCTGATCAGGGTCTCATACTGTGGAATATGTGGCTCCGACGTTACAGCCTATAAAACGGGAAACTACGTTGAAGGGATGATAATAGGCCATGAGCTCTCCGGGGTCGTCGAGGATGTTGGGGATGATGTGGATCACCTGGTGCCTGGAGACCGGGTAGTCGTCAACTCTGCTATACCATGCGGCCACTGCAAGTATTGCCTGAGGGGGAGGCCCAGCCAGTGCGAAAACCTTGAGCTGATAGGCATAACAAGGGAGGGTGGGATGGCCGAATACCTGTCCGTTCCCGGATGGATAGTCTATAGGATTCCAGATAACCTAAGCCTCATACACGCCACCCTCGTCGAGCCCCTCTCAAACGTCCTGCACGCATTCAAGATCTCATCCTTCAAGGTGGGGGATACGGCCCTGATCCAGGGGGCCGGACCGATAGGGGTACTTCTCCTAGAGGTTTTAAAAATGGCTGGGGCGTCGAAGATAATAGTGTCTGAGATAAGCGAGGGGCGCAGAAAGCTGGCGGAGGAGCTTGGAGCCGACGTCGTGGTAAACCCCCTCAAGGAGAACCTTCCACTAATTGTCGAGAGGGAGACAGGGGGTGAGGGGGTCGACATAGTGTTCGATGCCGCCGGAGTCCCCGAAACCCTAAAATCGAACTTCACACTTGCGAGAAAGGCTGGCGAGATAGTGATAATAGGGATCACTGAAGAACCCGCCGAGGCCGATTTCTTCACAACAGTTCTTAATGAGCTTACAATCAGGGGCTCCTATCTGGGCTTTAACGAATTTCAGGAGGCGATAAGGCTGGTCTCGGAAGGCAGGATCCATGCCGATGAGATAATAACCTCTATAATAGAGCTAGATGAGGTTGTGGAGAAAGGGTTTAAGAAGCTTGTAAAGCCCATAAAGGATTGTAAGATAGTTGTTAAGCTGGGTGGTGGTTAGGCATTGGAGTTCTGCTCCCCTGAATACCTCGAGGAGGTTAAGAAGAGGACGAATAGCGACGAAAGGTATCTGGAGCTGGCCAGGGAGGAGAACGCATCATACACATTCATAATCGAGGCCGAGCCCGAGAAGGGCGTCGACAAGACCATCGTGATAGGCTATAAGACCGAGCAGGGAAGGATAGTGGATATATGGATAGGGGAACGCCCAACAGACTTCGTGATCTCAGGGAGATATGGGGTATGGGTCGATATCCTGAGGGGCAAAATGGGCGCCACAAAAGCCTTCCTAACAAGGAAGCTCAAAGTTAGGGGAGATCTAATAAAGATACTGAAACTCTCAAAAGCAACCGAAAGATGGCTTGAAATATTAAGAACGATCCCAACAGAATTCCATGGAAGATACTCAAAGTATAATCTCCCAGGCAAGTAAATAAACACCTGTAATGACGTAGGCTTTAAGGGCTAAGCGGGAGCTCGGGAAAGAAATGGGGGATGGGGGCTCCTAAACCGCCTCCACCTCCTCTACCTCTTCCTCTATTATTTCCCTTTCGGGCGGCTCCAAGCCCTCCATCCATACCACGCCTAAGGTTTCCAGGTCTGGTGGGACTAGATGTATGTTTTTGTCCACTATGACGTCTATGACCGCTGGTAGGCCGGAGGCGACGGCCCTTTCAAGGGCTGGCCTTATCATGTCCGGGCTCGTGACCCTTTCGCCGTAGCACCCCATCGCCCTCGCTACCTGATCGTATCTGACGTCGGTGAAGTCTACACCTATATACCTCTCTTTGAACATGAGCTTCTGGGTTCCTTTGACCATGCCCCAGCTCCCATCGTTGAACACAATTGCAACTATGTTTGCCTTAAGTCTCCTCGCGGTCTCGAGCTCCTGTATGTTGAACATGAAGGCCCCATCACCCGTCAGGAGGTAGACGTCCCTCTCAGGGTGGGCGAGCTTTGCGGCTATCGCGTATGGAAGCCCTGTGCCCAGGTGCCCGGAGTCGGCCGCCCAGAGGAAGCCGTCGGGGGTGTATATCCTGTTCAGGTAGTACGCCCAGACCGCCGTGTTGCCGCCGTCCACAACCGAGATGGCGTCCCTCGGGAAGAAGTCCCGCACCTCCTTCACAACCTTCAGCGGGTGTATTGGGTCGGCTGGGGATTCGGCCATCTCAATATACTCCCTCTCCCACTGCTCCTTGAACTCGATATATGCTGAGAGATCCCTCTTGAACCCCTCGGGAGAGATCCTCTTAAGCTCATTCAATATAGCCCTGAGGGTAGCCTTAGCGTCGCCGACAATCCCTATGTCGACGGGCCTGTTAAGCCCTATCATGTCCGGGTCGATGTCTATCTGGATCGTCTTCTGGACGGCCGGGTCGCCCCAGCCCGGCGGCCTTCCCCAGAAGTCGAGATCGGCAAGCTTGGAGCCAACTATGAGGACAACGTCGGCCTCGTTCTGGACGGCTATCGCCGGTGGGCTTGACGGTGGTATCCAGAGGGGATGATCCTCAGGTATAGACCCCCTGCCAGCAACACTGGGCGTAACTGGGGCCTGAAGGAACTCGGCCAGCTCAACCAGCTCCTGGGATGCGCCAGACCTCAGGACGCCCCCACCAGCGTGGATTAGTGGGAGGCGGGCCTCAGCCAGCATCTTAGCAGCCATCTTCACGAGAACCGGATCACCAACAGGCCTCCTAACAGGCCTGTACCTCTCGGGCGGCATCAAGGTGGACTCATCGACAACAATCTCGTCGTAGAGGACATCGCCGGGGAAGTCCAGGTGGACGGGGCCCGGCCTACCGGAGAGAGCCTTCCTAAAGGCCCTCTGGACGAGCTCAGCTATCCGGTCCGTCCGGCTCACGACGGCGCTCCACTTCGTTATCGGCTTGAACAGGGAATGCTGATCCAGGGACTGTATGAACCCCCTATCCGGGTAGATGTGCCAGGACTGGTTCTGGGACGTCATCACGATCATAGGTATCCCGTCAGCCCAGGCAGGGTAGACGCCGGGCACGAGGTCGGCAGCCCCAGGACCAACAACACCAAGACAAACACCAGGCTGCCCGGTCTCCCGAGCCCAGGCATCCGCCATGTGGGCAGCCGCCTGCTCATGCCTAGTCATGACGAATTGCAGTCCCCTCTTCTCACCATACCTGTAGATCGCGTCGAGAAACGGCAGCCAGCGATCGCCAGGTATCCCAAAAACGTACCTTACACCCTCCCTAAGGAGAACCTCCAAAAGTATCTCTCCACCAGACATCCTCCTAGCCAAACCAGACACCCAAGCCAAAACATCCCCTACAAAGGTTAATAAGGCTTCCAGGCCGACAAGAAATGTGTGTCGATCTACGCCAGAGAAAAATGCAACAATTTACTGGAAAACCACTACTCCGGATAAGCCTGTCCAAATAGAGAGGCTGGCTATGGAAATCAAAATCAAGGCCCCGATATTCAACTCAAACTCTATGCCACTTTAAGCAAACCACAGGTAAGGGAGGCGGCGTGGCTGAAGGCACCTCTGCTTCTATAACAATTACAACTCCTTTAAAAATACCTAATGATAAGGAGGCC
>WAQG01000211.1 GCA_015520395.1 Candidatus Geoarchaeota archaeon | reverse complement strand
GATATATTAATAGCTGCCCCCTCCTATTCCTATAGGCCGTCTCCCAAAGCCCTCCATCGGCCCTGAAGAGCTCGCCATACCTCTCAACATAGTGTTTTATGTGGGGGCTTCCCACCTCCTCCTCGCCCTCCACGAAGAACTTGACCCGCAGCGGCAGCTCCCCCACACCCTCAAGGATCGTCTTGACAGCCCATATCCTAGCGACGAGACAGCCCTTATTGTCGGCGACCCCCCTGCCAAAGGCCAGCCCATTCCTTATAGTTAGTTCGAAGGGGTTTGAGCGCCACTCCTCCAGAGGCTCGGGCGGTTGTACATCATAGTGGTTATAGAAGAGCAATGTTGCTTCACTCCCACCGGAGTCGCCGTAGACGACGGGCGGCGCCCCCTCACTAAGGAGACGGGCCTCGAGGCCTACGTCCCTGAGGAAGTCTCTAACCAGGTATGCGGCATCCTCCAACCCCTCGCCACGGGCTGAAACGCTGGAGATGCTGACCAGCTCTCCCAAAAGCTTAAGGGCCTCCCCATAACTCTCATCTACAAGCCTAAAAAGCCTCTCCAACTCCTTCATTGCATGCACCATAAAACCTTTGGATCTTCCTCCCTTTAAACCCGCTATAGTAACGGTTTTAACCGTTTCCGGGCTTTCTTTCCTAGAAGTGGTATGAGGTATCGTGAGATAAGGAGGGCTGAGGACGAGGGGCTTATAGGGTATCTGAGCATCACCCGGCGACTCTTCGAGGAGTTCATGAACCTCTTTGAGACGGGCGAGGGCAGGGCGTTCGTTATCGACAGTGCCTATGCATACTATTTGCCATGGAAGGATAGGGATCGTGAGCCCCTTTACTTAGAGCTGCCGCAGGGCGTGAGGTTGACGTTGGGCTACTATAAGCTGAAGGGGAGGCTTAAGAGGGTCATGGGCACTGAGGTGTTCGAGGTAGAGGAATGGGGGCCAGCGGAGCTACCCTCGATAAGGTTCTACCTCAGCTTTAGAGACGCGGTTAACAGGCTTCTGGACGGCGTGGAGATCTCGAGCTCAAGGCTTGAGGACATGGCGGGCCTCCTCATAGTCTCCTCGCCCCCTCTGGAGATGCAGGCCGGCGGAATCCACGCCGGGCTGTCCGGCAACCGCACCGCTGGTTTTGCTAAGAGGCTAAGAATGTACGTTTTGAGGAATCTTAAGAGGCTTTGGAGTTTCTACGAGTCTACCCCGGAGAGGTATAGTAGCAGGTTGTGGAGGAGGAGAACCACACTTGGGTGGGAGTATTCGGTTGGCGTGAGGGCTGACGTAGATAACGTTTTCAGGACGCCGGTCGACTATCCATTACTGCTTGCGAGGGGGCCATCGGTATACCAGGTCTCAAAGGAGGGCGTGGACCTGGACCTGCTCGACTATGTCTATGCGATCAAGATTAGGAGCCCGCACCTCCCCGAGAACCTGCAAGACCAGCTAAGCAGGCTGAGCCTCGCAGTGAGGGAAGCAATCATGAACATGGGGCTTTCAAGGCTGCTTGTGGGTAAGGGCAAGCTCATAGACCCCGACTATACCGGAACCCCAATATCCATACTCAGAGTCGCCCAGGCGATAGTCAGGGCTGAGGGAGCCTCAGAAATAAGACAAGAGCACCTCAAGAAGGCGAAGGACAAGGTCTTGCAGGCAATATCATATGCGGCCTCGGAGCTTGAGCGAAGGCCAAGACTCGTGATACGTCCAAGGGGGTTGGAGGAGGAGGTGTTAAACATCATAAAGATGCTTGAGAACAGGGAGGGGGTTGCGAGGCTCGAGGACATCAGGCTAATGTTGGTGATCAACCCCGTAGACCTGGACCACATCCTGGAGTCCTTGAGGCTAAAGGGGCTGATATTCTCCCCAAAGCCAGGCACCTACATGACACTTTAAAACATTAGGCAATGCAGTGTGGTATTGGCTGGGCTTAAAGACATCTAAATCCGGGCCTCGGATTTGCCAGGTCTCCTCATTGGGTCAGCTGTGCGGGTTGTCATTGGCCCTCTATTTCAGGGGTATGTTAACGTTGCCTGTATATCAGCTTTTCCTGGGCCTGTAGTGCCAGATGGTCCTGTCCCTGTAATCCTCAAGGACAAAGCCCATCTTCCTAAGCTTCCTGGCTATGTAGTCGGCCACCTCGTACTCCCTCCTATCCCTATGTATCTGCCTGACCTCCAGGAGGAGCTCGACGAGCTGTGTTGAGGGGAGGGCTTCAGGCTCCGCCTGAGTGAAGACGTGGTCCAGAAGCCCTAGAACCTCGTTTATCTCCCTCAACACATCAAACGCCTTCACGGCGGTCATGTATGTTGGGTTTGCCAGAACCCTGCCCTTGATTATCGAAACCAGCCTGTGGAGCTCCGCAAAGGCCTTCGATGTATTGAAGTCGTCGTTCATAGCCTCAACAAACCTGCGCCTCACCTCTACTATCTCCCTATAGACCTTCAGATCCTCCTCCCTGGGCCTGTAGGTAAGGTCGAGCTTTCTAAGGAGGTTTGCAAGCTCCCCAGCTGCAGTCTCGATCCTGGCGTAGCTCCTTGCGGCCTGCTCCAGAGCCTCAAAGGTGAAGTCAATAACGCTTCTGTAGTGGGTGCTGGCGAGATAGTACCTCACAACCATCGGGTCGTACTTCTCAAGGAGCTCGTGAATAGGAATTATGTTCCCAAGGCTCTTAGACATCTTCTCCCCCCTTATCTTGAGCAGGCCCGTGTGCAGCCAGTACTTAACCCAAGGCTTCACGCCGAAGTAAGCCTCGCTCTGGGCAATCTCGTTCTCGTGATGGGGGAAGATGAGCTCAGTCGCCCCTCCATGGATGTCGAATTGGGAGCCAAGGTACTTCGAGGACATGACGCTGCACTCTATGTGCCAGCCGGGCCTCCCAGGCCCCCAGGGGCTCTCCCACCATGGCTCCCCGGGCTTGGCGGCCTTCCAAAGGGCGAAGTCGTAGGGCTTCCTCTTGCCTGGGGCCTGTTCACCAGCCGACATCATCTTCTCCCTGTCTATCCTCGACAGCTTGCCGTAGTCCGAGAACTTGTCCACGTCGAAGTAGACGTTTCCCTGGGCGACGTAGGCGAAGCCCTTCTCTATAAGCCCCTCAATAAACCTTATGATGTCCTCTATGTGGTCGGTTACCCTGGGCTGGACATGCGGCCTCTTCACGTTAAGCCTATCCATGCTCTTGAGGAAGACTGAGAAGTAGTAGTTGGCGATCTCGCGCCAGCCCTTTCCGGTCTCCAGCGATTTTGCAATAATCTTATCATCGATGTCGGTTATGTTCTGCACATAGAAGACCTCGTACCCTGCAAACTCAAGATACCGTCTAATGACGTCGTAGGCGACGTATGTCCTCGCATGGCCGATGTGTGGGTAGTCCTGAGGGGTTATCCCACAAATATACATGCGAACTACTCCAGGCTCAACTGGCTCAAAAGCCTCCTTACGGCGGGTCAACGTATTGTAAACAAGTATCTTCGACACAAAGGCAACCCACCACAAAGGATAGATACGTCCAGAAATATAAGCGTTAAGCAACGCCAATCTACCAATAAAAGGAACTGAACTTATGGGTCAGGCTGGCTGAACAAGGATGCTTCGTCCGAAAAATCTGCTTGGATGCTCCTCACCAGTGCGGACATTAAGTGCGGGATTAAAGCTCAGGTTAGGCCATGCTTATATGGTGCACGTCTAGACGCTTTAGGATGGGGCGGCATGAGGATTAGGAAAATGGTTGAGAGCGATCGCGAGGACGTTATTTCCTGGACCCTCAAAACGTGGGATTGGGGGGATTACATCGAGTCTGTCTGGGATGAGTGGGTTAAAGATGGAGGCCTCTACGGCATCGAGATCGATGGCAGAGTTGTGGCTATACTCCACATCAAGGTGATAAGGCCTGGGGTAGCGTGGCCGGAGGGCATGAGGGTGAAGCCCGAGTTCAGGGGCAGAGGGCTGGCAAAGATCCTGACTAGGCATGTTCTTGCTGTTGCCAGGGAAAGGGGCTGTTGGAAGGCAATGTTGAGCGTCTCATCCGTGAATAAGCCAGCCCAGAGAGTAGTAGAGAAACTAGGTTTCACGGTGTACGGGAGGCTCCGTGATTTCTACTTGGAGAGGCCGCCCACCCCCAAAGGGAGGAATATTAAGCTAAAACCTCTCAGGTGGGGTGAGGCCATTGGCTACAGATGGCTGAACACCAACAACCTCCTAATAGGCGATGAGATGCCCTGGAGATTTATTGAGCTGACGGAAGACGAGTATACACAGCTATCCTCTAATGGGATGGCGGGAGCCATAAACGGCTCCCTCATAATATCCGGAGGAACAATAGTATTCCAGGATAAGAAAGAGCTTTACATTAGGTACCTCGAAGCAGCGAGCAATGCCGACATGGAACAAATAGCGCAATGGATAACCCACCAGATGAAAACACGCAAAGTCCAAGCTGCATACGGATACATGCCACCCACAAAAACATATGTGGAAGCATTCAAAAACCTCGGCGCACGGGTAAAGAATAGAGAAATACTGATACTGTCTCTT
>WAQG01000210.1 GCA_015520395.1 Candidatus Geoarchaeota archaeon | reverse complement strand
ATCTTATTCTGATCCTTCCAAGCCTGTAGAGCCTACTCTCAAACTCTATTATCTTTTTGCTGTGCGCCTCGATAAATATCAGGTCTATGCATTTTCCATCGGCGTGGCAGTGCATCCTAGCCTTTATTATACTCTGATACTCCTCATAAATCTCTGAAAGGCTCCCTGCAACCCCCTCCTCGGAGACTATTATAAGCGCACCCCTACAATAATGAGGTTCTAAAATGTGAATCCTATCATGGATGAACTCCTTCAGCATCTCGACTATCAGGGTTGAACGATCTACCTTAAGTTCGGATGCCAGCTGGTCGACCTTCTCAGCCAGCTCGACAGGGACGGATATGCCAAACCTCTTTTTAGACAGCTTTATCCACCCCCTCGAACAAGCCCATAAATATATATTGCTAAAAGAACCAGGCCTATGAGGCCTGAGGGAGCCAGTCCGGCGAGCAGGCTGAGTATCAGCCCTAGCAAGCCTCCAAAAAGGGCCGTTAGGAAACCAATGATCATCGCTCTTCTCCCACTCTTTGCGGCCGTAGCCGCTATCGAGCCGGGTAGGAGAAGCATCACATGCTCTATTACGAAGCCTACTATTCTTAGGAGCCCAACAGTCGCCAATGCTAGGGCAGTCATTAGAAGGGTGTCGTAGAGGATACTCCTCGCCCCTGTGAGCCTTACGAAGTCCCTATCAATACCGAGAAGAACATGCTCTCTTAGAAAGGGCACTGTCATGGCCAATACCACAATGGATATCACGGTGATTACGTGTATGTCCCTCCAGGTTACTAGCAGGGGATCGCCAAGTATGTATGCCCAAAGGCTCGTCTCTGTTGGAAACATCGTGAGAACATAGTACATGCCTATAACTGTCATTGAGACTGAGAAGGAAACGAATATTGCGGTTGCCACGTCAGGCTCTACACCCCTGGAAGTGAGGATCGCTACCATATAGACCAGCGCAGCCCCAAACGCTACGGCCCACATTTCAATGAAGCCACCTATGAGAGAGGAAATTATTATGGCTAGTGTGACTGAGAGCAGGGCTGTATGCGGCAGTGTTCCCGCCAGGAAGAAAAGCCTTCTTGCAGCTATTATCGGACTCAATACCCCATAGACGGTTGAGGCCATTATGACCACTATGAGCCACCTGGGATCAATGTACATGACTATCCACCACGTGGACGCACCTATCTATTAGCGTTACACCACCCCCATACACCCTTCTAAGAACCTCGATACGGAGGGTTTCCTTCGGCGGCCCTACGGCCACCACACCCCTGTTAACAAGCACTAGGATTTTTATGTAAGGCAGGAAAAGGCCTGGGTCATGGCTACTCACTACAGTTAACCTCTCCTCCGAGATCTTAGCAATGAAGCTGACCATCTCCTCCTTGCCGCGGGGATCTATCGCTGAGAGCGGCTCATCCATTATAAGGATCGAGGGGTTCCAGACAAGCGCCCGGGCTAGAAAGGCTCTTTGCCTCTGTCCTCCACTCAGGCTTCTCAGTGGCTTATCAGCCACGCCTTCCAGGCCAAGTTGTTTAAGTATCTTATCTACCATCTCCCTGACCCTACTTGGGGTAAGCAGCCTGGGGGGAGGGCGTCTTAACACGACTGCCGACTCAACTATCTCTCTCACGCTTATGGGGAAGGAGGTATTAACCCTCGGTATCTGAGGGACATACCCGATAAGCCGACCGGCGAGTTCAGGCTTACCAGTCACCTCAAGGCCATTAACGATGACTCTCCCCTTGAGAGGTGGTATTAGGCCTAGTATGGATTTGAAGAGCGTTGTCTTTCCTGAGCCGTTTGGGCCCAGAACCATAACTAGGCCGGGTCCGGATAGGTTAAAGCTAACATCTCTGAAGACCAGCTCCTTCCCATAGCCTACCGTCAGCGACTCGACCGTTATGTAAGGTTTCTTGGCCATCCTGTGCATATATTACCAATAACCTTTATAAATCTGTGCACACTAGGGTCAATAAGACATGCGGATAACCACACCTTTACTCCTGGCATTACTGCTTCTCACCCACTTAGGGGTCCATCAAAGCCGTGCTGGCGGAGTCTCGGTGATGGTGACCTTTCCAAGCCTTCTAGAGGATGTAAAAGCCCTTCTCTGTGAGAGTGATAAGGTGTCCTCAATTGTGCCTCCGGGGGTCGACCCACACAGCTACGAGCTGACCATCGAGGATAGAGATAAGGTTAGGCAGGCAGACCTGATAATCTCGACGGGACATGCTCCATTTGAAGCCTCAATTCGGAAACTTATAGAGGCGGAGAGAGGCGCCATTCTGATCGAAATACCCAAAGTTAAAGGGATGAAGGTCTTAAAGAATCCCGCCACAGGCCAGTCTAATTACCATATGGCAGTCTATGACCCCGACAACTATCTGCTTTTTCTCAGAACAGTCGTTGACGCGTTGAAGGGCCTTAACCCCTCCTGCTCAGAAACCTATGAAAGGAACCTGGAGTTGATTGCCAGCGCAGTTGAAGAGCTTAAATCGAGGGCGCCTAGTTTCGAGACGACCGCCCTGGCTGCCACCCCGCTTGCACAGTACGCGGTAGAGTGGATGGGCATCAGAGTTGGATATCTGCTCATCAAGGAGCACGGCGTTCCCGCTTCGCCACAGGAGTTGATGAGGATCGAAGATGCCGCGGCTAGGGGCGAGATAGGGGTGGCGATAAAGGTTTCCGGCACCCCCAGGCAGATTGAGGAGAGGATAGATGAGCTGT
>WAQG01000209.1 GCA_015520395.1 Candidatus Geoarchaeota archaeon | reverse complement strand
GGTACAGCCTGCCTATCCTGCCCTTGACGGGCACCCTCTCCTTAAGCCTGTAGAGCCTTCCTATCCTGCCCATACCCCTAACCCCTAGATCAACGATCCTGGCTAATAAAGGTGCGGAGTACCTTCAGCACTAGCGTAATCTAACCCGGCCCTCATGATTACCAGCTTGCATCTATCCTTCAACTTGCTTGTCGAGCTGTTTAACTCGAGTTTCAGCTTCCCTTGGGCTGTTAGGGCGTTGGCTGTGCTATTGCCAGCTGGGTTAGCCATCTTGGGTATGTTAGGCTTTTTCCTAGGTATGTTATGTAGTTGGGGTCTTGGAGCCATTCGACCGCCTTTTTGTAGCCCCATTTTAGGGCTAGGGCCACGTATTGGACGGCTTTTCTGCGGCCGAGTGGTGCGACCCTTTCGAGGAACCCCTGGAGCATGAAGCCGATCTTCTCGGCTATCCTGTCCAGTATTTCGGCGAGATCCCTGCTCTTTACAACCCCGGATCCAAGTCTTCTGAGAACCTTTATTGCAGCGTCGATCAACCCGCGTTCGACTCGGGAGAGGGCTTTCAGCCAGGCTCCCGTCCTAAGGGCGTATTTCTTAAGCCTGGCCACCCTCCCCCTGCTCCAGGGGCTCCTGAGATTGGGAAGCATGTTCAACACTCTTTTAAGCTTGCCTTGATATAAGCTTTGGTGTATTCTAGGTGTGGGTGGCAAGATTTCCTGATGTATTCTCAAATATTTTTCTAGATGGTTGGGCGGTGTTCCTGTAAAGCCCCGGGTTCCCGCCATTAAATATATAAGCGTTTAGGCTCTGAGCTTTCTGGAGGAGGATGGGTTGGGGGAATTGGGGTTGATGGTTTCTGGTATGGATGTTGGTAGGAGGATTAAGAATTCCGAGGTTACTATTATAATTCCCGTGAAGGATGAGGAGGAGGCGATAGGCCTCGTAATTGATGAGGTTAGGAAGGCTGGCTATGAAAACATCCTTGTTGTTGATGGTCACAGTAGGGATAGGACCGTTGAGATCGCCCTTAGTAAGGGCGTAGAGGTTATTGTTCAACCCGGGAAGGGGAAGGCTGATGCGATCAGGGCTGGGATAGAGTACGTCAAGACTAAGTATGTTGTTATCATGGATGGCGACTACACTTATCCGGCGGAGTACATCCCGAAGCTTATTGAGAAGGCTATGAAGGGTTATGATGAGGTTATTGGCGCCAGGGTTAAGGGGCGTGAGAATATACCGTTTATCAACAGGGTTGGTAACTGGCTGCTCACAAAGATGTTTAACCTGCTCTTCGACACCAACCTTAGGGATGTCCTAAGCGGAATGTATATACTGAACCTGGAGACGCTGAACGGCATCGAGTGGGAGACTAAGGGGTTCAGCATCGAATCTGAGATCGCTGCCCACGTTGCCAGCCAGACCGGCAGGATAACTGAGATACCCATTAAGTATAGGAAGCGGTTGGGCAAGGCTAAGCTGGGCATTAAACATGGGCTCTTCATAGGGAAGGATATAATTAACCTGGCTTGGAGGTACAATCCAGCCTTCTTCATATTCAGCCTCGGTGGCCTACTCCTGATCCCAGGCCTCCTGCTTGGGGGCTACGTCGCATATCACTACTTCTTCACGGGGGTGAAATATTACGTGAAGGGGCTTGTCGCGATAATGTTGACCTCAACCGGCCTCACCTCCATTATAATGGCTATCCTGGCGCTTTTCGTGAAGCGTGTTGAGAGGAGGATTATAAGGAGGGTGGCACAGCTCGAAAAGATGCTAGGTAACCATGCCCCTCAAACTTGATAAGGCTTTGCTGGCTAGTTATCGTGGCGATGATTTTTAAAATTCTGGTGAGGCAGTTAACGCTGAGCGGCGTGCTTGTACTGGCCCTTATAGTTGGTGTCCCTGTTGCCGTCATGTCCATGCTTAATGACCTTGGGGAGAGGCTGTCGTTAACGGGTTTGAGGGGCGAGGTTTACGTCCTTAGGAACTCCAGCGGGCCTTATCTCTCCTGGAGTTTTGTGGGAAAGCTTAGATCCATGGGCGCCGATTACGTTCTTCCACAGGGGGTTGTGGAGGGGGTTGTTAACGGTGGTGGTAGGGTTAAGGTTAGGCTGATTGGTGACGTCGGCGCTTTAAGAAAGGCATGGAACATAAGGCTTGGGGAGAATGGCATCAGCGTTGGCGTGCTTATCGCGAGGAGGCATAACCTTTCGCGTGGCGACACGTTAAGTTTGTCCATCGGGGGAAAGGATCTTAACTTAACCGTGGACAACGTCCATATGTGCAGGTGCCAGTACGACGGGGAGGTTCTCGTAGGGCCGGCTTTGTCTGAGGCTTTTCTCGATGGCTGGAGGCCCAGTCTAGTGGAGGTTGGCGGCCTTGATCTGAAGGGGGGGTTCAGGGGGGTCGAGATAGCTCCGGCGGGCTCGCTGAGGAGGGCGGCCATCGATGTTGTTGAGGGTTTAAGG
>WAQG01000208.1 GCA_015520395.1 Candidatus Geoarchaeota archaeon | reverse complement strand
GGTGTGTAGGGCGAGCTGTTTCAGTCTAAATTTACATTGGGGAAGTTATGGTGCTCCCTCGATGGATTTGATTATAAGTTTGCAGGATTCATCGCTTGAGGCTATGCACTCTGTCTCCTCTACCACGACCCTCTCGCCAGTGTAGGCTCGGACGAGGCCTGCTATGACCCCTCTCTCGAAATGGTTTGAGGCTTCGCCCACGCCGTACTTTCTAGCAGTCTCACACTCCCAGCTGTGCTGAATCACTATTGTCACAGGGGCTTCGTCTGTGAGGTTCGTTGAGCCTACGATTCTCCCGTAGTACCTGCCATAGGCGAACATGTGGAGTAGGTGGAGTTTCAACGCCTCCTCCAGGTTCCTAGCCCCCAGCCTAGCATATTTCTCGGCCAGGATCTCCCCTTGAACCATGCCCTGATGGTAGAGGAACGCCAGGCCCCCCGTTCCGAACCTCCTCCTAAGATCAACCACCATAGCCTTCATAGCGTGCTCTGAGAGTATCATGAGCCTTGAACCTTCCGGGTCTATTATGGGGAAGGAGGCCGGGTCCACTAGGACCTGCGGCGTTTGAGGCTTGACAACCCTCACCTCCCTAACCTCCTCTATAGCCTGAAGCTTACCCACGATCTCCTCCACAGTGAAGCTAGCGTTTGAAGCGTCAACCGCAATATACACTGGGACGTGCTCGCCCCAACCAGCCAGAGAGCTCATGTTGAGGGAGATAACGTTAAGGTTTGCCCTTCCAAGAACCCCCGCAACCTCAGCTATAACCCCTGGAACGTTCCTGGCTACCAAGTGTAGCCCTATAAGCTTCCTACTCCTCGTATACTGTATGTTCGGCATCGTCATGTACATTGTCTCCATACCTTCCATCGCCCCACGCCCGCAGGCTCACGGCGTCCTGCGCGCTTTAGGCTGCAGGCTCGTAGGGTCTGAACTGGTATATAAAGTTATCAGTAACCATGCCCAACATTAATTAAAAATAAAAACATATGACAATAATTTCAATGGTTACCTTTAGGTAAAGAACTTATAAAATCGAAGTTGAGGTGAAAATATGTGGGAGTGGAGCTCACTGGCCCTCCCCCGGTGAGGCCGCCGGGGACACGTCGTCTATTATCCTCCTTGTCCACCTCCCCTTCGCTATCCACGCTAAAGCTATTATACCCGCGCATACGTTGCTCAGGGCCATTGCGGTCCATATCCCGGTGGTTCCCCAGTTCAGGGCGAGGGCCAGCACGTAGCTTAGCCCTATCCTTAGGACCCATAGTCGGAGGATGGATAGGGCCGCGAAGAACTTTGTGTGGCCAGAGCCCGCGGCGATCCCTCCTCCTACAAAGAAGACTCCGAAGAACGGTATGGAGAGGGAGAATATGCTGAGCATGAGGCTTCCCTCGGAAACCACCTCTGGTTCGCCTATGAAGACTGCTACCGTCCAGTCTCTAGTATAGTAGACTGCTAGGGCTCCGGCTAGTAGGATTAGGAATATCAGGGTCGAGCTCGTCCTGGCTATTCTCCTAGCCCTCCTGTAGAGTTCGGCCCCTATGTTCTGCCCCACCATGATCGAGGTTGCCCTGTTTATGCCCCAGGTGAAGGCCTGTATAATGTCTATAATCCTTATGCCCACCCCGTAGGCTGCAACAGCGACCGAGCCAAACCTCGACACGATGCTCATCATTACAGTGAAGCCGAGCGCGTTGGACGACTGCTGAAGCGCGAGGGGCGCCCCTACAGAGGCCACCTTCCTCAGCCACCATCCCTCAAGCCTCAGGTCGCTCAGCCCGATCTTTATCCCCTTATACCCCCTGAACAGCAGGTAAACGCCTGCAACGGATATTATCGACCTCGACAGGATCGTCGAGGCGGCAGCCCCCACCACTCCCAGGGCTGGAAGCCCCAGCCACCCGAAGATCAAGATCGGGTCAACCGCCATGTTGACCAGGGAAGATACAACGCTTATCATCATGGGGGTCCTAGTGTCCCCTAGGCTGTTGGCTATTATTATGAAGGCGAAGCCCGTGAAGGCCAGGGGCATACCAGCGAATATCACCCTGATATAGCTGACCGAGAGGGGGTAGATGTCCTCGGGGACCCCCATGAGGCTTAATATGATCGGGGATGCAACATACCCTAAGACCCCTATGGAGAGGGAGAAGAGCCCCATGAAAGCGAGCAGGTTCCCAGCAGACCTGCTGGCCATGCGCGGGTCTCCAGCCCCGAAATACTGGGATATGAGGGATATTCCCCCCATCCCAAACCCGAAGCCTAGAGAGTAGAACAGCATGATGAGGGGCCAGCTAACCGTGGGAGCCCCGAACGACTCCTTTCCCAGCTTACCGAGCCAGTAGGCGTCAACCAGGTTGTACGACATGTTAACCAGGTTGGCCACTATCATCGGCCAGGCCAGCCAGAGGAGAGTCCCCGCAACGGGCCCCTCCAGGATCCTGCTCCTAAACTGAGCCACTCCCCCGCGTTGGCCCTCCACCCTACATTCCTCTAGAATGTATTCTTCGGAAAGACATTTAAGGGGGACTAATAAACATTTACCAGCATAAACCCTGGACATGCCGAGCTTACGGAGTGATGGACATGGTGAAGGGTAGGGCTAAGGGGATGTTGAAGGCGCTGATGCTGGGCATAGCGATCCAGGAGGGTAGAGTGCACGGCTACATGGTCTACAAGAGGCTTGTAGGGTTTGGAGGGGGCAGGTGGAGGCCCTCCATAGGCACCATTTACAGGATGCTCAACGAGATGGTGGAGGAGGGACTGTTGGAGAGGAGGGTTGAGGCTAGGGGTAGAAGGTCGGTAGCATATTATACTCCCACTGAGAGGGGGGTGAGCGAGTTTCTGGAGAGGAGCAGGACCTTCCTCGAAAGGGTACAGACTGGGTTGAGCCTGCTAACGGCGACGCTTAAGCGGCTTAGGAGCATGGGGGTTGTCGACGTGGAGGTTGAGGAGAGGGTGAAAAAGCTCCACAGACTCCTTGGAGACTACGTTGGATAGTTTAGTTTCGGGCTAGATGCCGTCCTCTAAGATTGCCCCTAGCAGGTCTATGAGCTTCTCCACGTCGTCCAAGCGTATTAGCTCCGTGGTGCTGTGGGTGTACTTCACAGGTATTCCGAGCGCGAACCCTTTAACGTTGACCCTCTGGAAGGCCGCGACGTCCGTTCCCCCACCGACAGAAACCACCTGGAGGGGTATGTTGTGGTCCCTAGCGACGGACATTATCCTCTTGCCCAGCTTAGGATCTACTATGGCTGAGTTGTCGAAGGCCCTGAGTACGGGCCCCTCTCCAGGCTTTAGCGGGCCCGTACTCAGGGCCTTCGACAACTCAGCCATAGTAGATCCTAAGCTGGGCAAGAGGATAATGTCCATCGCTAGGGATCGCAACATACCCCTC
>WAQG01000207.1 GCA_015520395.1 Candidatus Geoarchaeota archaeon | reverse complement strand
TCCCTATGTAGACCAGGTCGGCGGGCCTAAGCTCCCTTGAGAAGAGGGTTACAACCACCTCCTCGCCCTCATCGAGGAACTGCGTGTTCTCGGGTATCGTTATGAAGCCGTCCGCCATCGAGAGGGTTGTCAGGGATCCGGAGCTCCCCAGGAGGGGGTAGGCTCTATACCCGCCTCCAACCCTCACAAGGCTAACGGGCAGGTATCTCCTTCTCCCCCGCGCCCCCTCAACCCTCATTGGGAGCGTCGCCCTGATGCTTACCTCACCGGCCTCACGGAGCCCCGAAAGCCTCATGAGTATCGGCCTCACTACCGTATGAAAGGCCATCATTGCGGATACCGGGAAGCCTGGGAGCCCAAATATAAGCTTGCCTCTCGCCAGCCCTATGAGGGTTGGTTTTCCCGGCTTCATTCTGAGGCCGTGTACCAGCAGCTTTCCATCCTCGATCTCCTCAACCACCCTGTAGACCAGGTCTCCGGGGCCGGCGGAGGTGCCTCCGGAGGTTATAACAACGTCGAACATCTCCAGCCCCCTCTCGATAAGGAGCCTGACCTCCTCGTACCTATCCCTAACTATCCCGAGTATCGTCGGCTCGGCCCCCACCTCCCTCACCATGGAGTACAGCGCATAGCTGTTCGCGTCGTAGATCTTCCCGGGCTTTAGGGGCCTTCCCGGAACGGTCAGCTCGTTCCCGGTAGATATTATCCCGACGGTCGGCCTCCTATAGACCTTCACCCGGGCCACCCCGATGGAGGCGAGAACCGCCACCTCCCTTGGGGTCAGGAGGGTGCCCCTCCTCAGAACCAGATCTCCGACGATGATGTCCGACCCAGCCTGGGCGACGTTCTCGCCTGGGTAGGTCGGCCTGAAGACCTCGACAAACTCACCCCTATGGCGGGTGTACTCAACCATGACGACCGAGTCGGCGCCCCTCGGCAGCGGCGCGCCCGTGTCTATCTCGGCGGCCTCCCTCTCCTTCACCGAGACCCTGGGGATGGAGCCTATCTCAACGCTCCCCACGACCCTCAGCGTGACCGGGTTGTCCTCCTCAGCGCCGTACAGGCTTGAGGCCGCCACTGCATAGCCGTCAACCTCGGATCTATCGAAGGGCGGTGAGTCTATGGGGGAATACACGTCCTCGGCCAGAACCCTCCCAGCCGCCTCATAGACCGGAACCTCCTCCACGCCCAGGGGCCTGAGCTCCCCAAGGGCCTCCTCCACAATCCTGACCGCCTCCTCGGGGGCCACCAGCCTATGAAATATCCTCCTCATCCCCACCCACCTTCCCTATCAAGACGACCTCGACAACCTCCCCCTCATCGTGGCCCTCCAGCTCCTCGGGGACTATAAGCAGGCCGTTTCCCCGAATCATGGTTGAGAGTATCCCGGAGCCGGTGAGCCTCAGGGGCTGAGCCACATACTCCCCATCAACCCTCCTCACCAGAACCCTGACATAGCTCCTAAACCCTACCGGCTTAGCAACCCTCCTCTCAAGCCTCGCCCTAACGACGGGCCCCGCCCCATCCCTAAGATGGGAGATGTATCCGAGGATTGGGCGGACAAGCGAGTCGTAGCCAGCTACCGCCGCCACTGGAAAACCAGACATCATGAATATGGGCTTACCATCATGAACCGCCACCCCCGCCGTCCTCCCAGGCCGCAGGGCGACTCCATGCACAACTATCCCTGGGCTGGCAACCCTGGCAACTGCCTCGGGGACGAAGTCGAAGGCCCCCACGCTCGACCCTCCAGTCACGATAAGTGCGTCAAGCTTGCTCAGGGCTCTCGCTATCCTCTCCGAGATCTCTACAAGGCTGTCCCCCGCTATGCCAAGGTCGACCGGAACCCACCCATCCTCTCTAAGCATAGATTTCAGCATGGGTTTCGTACTGTCAACGATCTTGCCGGGCCTAAGCTCCCCGCCAACCTCTATAAGCTCGTCACCCGTCGAAAGAACACCAACCCTAAGCCTCCTGTAGACCCCAACCCTGGCGATGTTTAGGGAGGCCAGGGCCCCTATGTGCCAAGGCCTTATCCTCTGGCCAGCCTTAAGGATCAGGTCGCCCCTCTTGAAGTCCTCACCCCTCCTAGAGACGTTGCCGAGGGGTGGCACAGGCTTGAACACCTCTATATGGTCGCCAAGCCTCTTAACATGCTCCACCATGACAACGGCATCAGCCCCCGGTGGGAGGGGGGCGCCCGTGTAAATCTCATAGCACTCCCCCTCACCAACACCCCTGCTAGGCGGGGGGTCACCAGCCTTAAGCGTCCCGACAACCCTCAGCCTGAGGGGGTTTGTAGGACTGGCCCCGAGGACATCCCTGGACCGGACGGCAAAGCCGTCGACGGCGCTCCTGTCGTAGCCGGGCACATCTATGGGCGACCTGACGTCGGAGGCGGCGATCCTGCCGAGGGAGTCCTCCAGTGGAACCTCCTCCACATCCCCGGGGCCAAGCCTCCTGACCAGGCCCTTAACCTTTCT
>WAQG01000206.1 GCA_015520395.1 Candidatus Geoarchaeota archaeon | reverse complement strand
TTTCTGAAGCTTGCATCACTGACGTCCATCGCGGTTCCGGCCGCATCCTACCTAAGCCCCGCAGTTGAGATTATGGAGAGGCCCTTAATAAAGGGTGAAGGCAGGGGCGAATGGATACCTACTGCGTGCATAATATGTGGGCAGGGATGTCCGATAATCGTTGAGGTTGTCGAGCAGGGCGGCAGAAGGGTGATTAGGCAGGTTAGGCATAACTTCCACCCTAAGGCTTCAAAGTACTTCTCGGCATGTGGGAGACCTAGGGCCATAGCCGACGTTTGGGCTCATCCCGACAGGATTAGGAAGCCGATGATAAGGGTTGGCGAGAGGGGGAGCGGCGAGTTTAGGGAGGCTAGTTGGGATGAAGCATTGGATTACGTGGCCGAAAAGCTCAGGAATTACCTCGACAAGCCGGAGCAAATATTATTCTTCTCCCACCAGGGCGGAGAGGCCGGCATCATAAAGTCGTTCGCCCACCTCTTAGGCACACCCAACGTTACAAAGCATGCGGACACCTGCCACACATCCTCGGATGCTGGCAGGTGGTTCGTGTTCGGCAAGCTCATAGGCCCAGGAGGCTTCTACCCTGACTACGAACACGCAAAGTTCATAGTACTTATGGGCAGGAACCCCCTGGGCGGCTTTGTCGCCACCCCCTGGGTATCCTCCTTCGCCATGGGCTACTCCAATGGGGCCAGGGTCGTCGTCTTCGATGTGAGATACAGCGACACATGTGAGGTTGCTGAGAGGTACTTCCTGGTTAAGCCGGGGACGGATCTGGCAGTCTCACTCGCCATAATGAACCATTTAATAGCCAACGGGCTATACAACCGCGAATACCTTCTAAAATATACCAATGCATCCATGCTGCTCTTTAAGGACACGTTGGAGCCGGTTGGTGTGAGGGAGATAGCTGAGGGGCCGAGGAAGGGGAAGCTCGACTACATGGTCTATGATAGGGCTTCAGGCGAATTCAAGTTCAAGAGCGAGGCAGTCGACCCAGACCTCGAGTGGGAGGGGGAGTATCAGGGAAGGGCTGCAGCAACCGTTCTCAAGATCCTGGGCGAAGCTGTTTCAAAATACACTCCGGAGTGGGCCAGCAGCATCTCAGATGTGGATGCCGAGGGTATAGTTTGGGTTGCCGAGGAGCTGGCCAAGTGGGCCCCTAGGGCATTTATAGACCATGGCTACAAGACCGTTAGGTACTATAACGAGCCGATGTTTCACAGGGTTAACATGCTTATAAACGTCCTGATAGGGTCTGTTGGCGTTAAGGGAGGTTTGGCTTGGCCTAAGAAGGCGAAGCCCCCATCCATCTTTAAGGCAAAGCCCAGGGAGGTTGAGAGTATAATCAGCTATTGGAAGAAGAATGGGTATCCACTCGCATCGTCGAGCGCCTACTCGATGCTGGCTATAAGGTCGATCCTTGAGGAGAAGCCTTACCCGATAAAGGTGGCCTTCATATCGCTTGAAAACCTTGTGTCCCACGTCCCAGGGGATAATATAGTTGTCGAGGCCCTGAAGAAGCTCGACCTGGTGGTGGTGCTTGACGTTATGTGGAGTGAGACTTGCAAGTATGCCGACGTCATACTTCCAGTGCCCTTCTTCTTCGAGTATGACAACGCGTCGCTCAAGGGGGCGTCGAAGGGCAACATCGGCCAGGTTTCGGTTATGAGGAAGGTTGTTGATCCGCCTGAATGGGTTGATGCTAAGCCGCCGAGGGAGATAGTCTATGAGCTGGTGAAGAGGCTGATGCCTGACAGGCTCGGTGAGGTGGAGGCGGTGATGGATCCTGAAAGCGTCTGGAGGACCCAGTGTGAGAAGCTCGGCATAGATTACGACGAGCTTATGAGGTATGGGACAGCCGTGATGTATAGCTCGCCCAGCTACCATCCCTTGACCTCCAAGGGCGTCCTTAACACCAGGACTGGCGAGATAGAGCTGATAAGCGTCGAGGCCCTTGAGATGTTTAGGGATCACCTGAACAGGGAGAGCAACTTCAACCCGCTCCCAACCTGGGTTAAGCCTAAGTGGATGGAGGCGGGGCTGGGCGATGATGAGTTCGTCCCAGTTGACTACATGAACAGATTAGTAGCGATAAACATGTGGGCTAGGAACACCAGGCTCCTTCTGAAGTTGCTTGAATGGGAGGGGCAGAACTTCGTCTTTATACATAGAGAGAGGGCTGAGAAACTCGGGTTGAAGGATGGCGACATCGTTGAGCTCAGGGCTGGGGATGGGCGGAGTTTAAGGGTCAGGATAAAGGTCACCGACCTGATAAGACCCGAGGTCATTGCGGGGGTGCATGGCCTAAACCCGGGTAGCCACGAGGGAGGGATGGTCAAGTTCACCTATATGCCCAAACATGGCCTCAACACAAACTTCCTAGCACCCTTCCAGATTGTCGACGGCGTGGGATCCGCAGCGCTCTTCGACTTTAAAGTAAAGGTTGTGGGGGTGGTCGAATGAGGCCAGCCATGGTTATAGACATGTCAAGGTGTGTGGGCTGCCTATCATGCGTTGAAGCCTGTATAATAGAGAATATAGCCAGGAGGGGGGAGGACGGCGGCCTCGTACTGCCAGCAAATGTGGTGCATTATGCGAGGACCAGGCCGGCATGGATCAGGTATGGAAGGGTTGAGAGGAGGGCGTTCACCCAGTGCATGCAGTGCGAAAGACCGCCCTGCGTATATGTCTGCCCGACGGGCGCCTCATATGTGTCTGAGGAGGGCGTCGTTCTTTTGGACGATGAGAAGTGTATAAGGTGTGAGCTCTGTATCTACGCATGCCCCTATGGGGTTAGAACCAGGCTCACGGAGCCCATGGAGGGAAGGCCTGAGCATAAACATGCCCTAAAGGCTGGCATACCTGATAAATGCACCTTCTGCTATCATAGAAAGTCCGGGGAATCCCTCTGGCTACCGGCCTGCGTTGAGGCCTGCCCCTACGGGGCGAGGATATTCGGCGACCTCGACGACCCGAACGATCCTGTCAGACAGCTGGTTGAGAATGGCGTCGCCCTTATGCCTAGGGAGGATCTGGAAACGTCTCCAAAGCTGTTCTACGTTTCCCAGACCAAGGGGTTCGAGCTAGTGAAATACCCTGTCAGGGCCGAGGATAAGATTGTGAGCTACAAGCTCTGGGACAGGTTCAAGGACCTTGTGGTTAAGCCGATCTTCCAGGCTGTCGCGGTTGTCGGCGTTGTCCTCGGCGTGATCCACATGTTCAAGGCTAGGAGGGAGGAGTCGAAGAAGGGAGGTGAGGGTTGATGGGTGAGGAGCATGTGTTGAGGTGGCCTAAGCTGGCCAGAATTACCCACTGGCTATTCTTCATAGGCGTAACTATAGCGATCCTAACAGGGCTGCCAGTCCTGGATGGCAGCTCCTTCAGGTTCCTCTACGTTCTAACAGGCGGCGAAACTGGGCGAACAATACTGCATTACTATGCAACGATAGTCCTCCTAGGGGTAGCTGCACCACTAGCTGTTCTCCGGGCTATACAGTCCTACAGAAGTAGATACGAGGGTGGCTGGTGGCCGGGGTGGTCTGACGTAAGGGATTCTATAAGGATAGCCCTCAGGTGGCTCGGCCTAAGGAAGGAGTATCCAACGATAGGGTTTAGGCACCCGCTCGAGAAGTTTCTTGTAGTCTCGGTCCACGCAGGCCTAATCCTCCTAGGCGCCTCCGGCATCCCGATAGTCCTGTTCAACGTGGGCTATGAGTATAGAGCCCTACTCCTAGCAGTGCACGACATCGGGTTCCTCCTGGTCATAATACCGTTAATCGGCCACTTTATGCTCGCCATAAACCCAGTCAACTGGCCAACCCTGAAGGCCATGTTCACAAATGGAAAAGTACCTGTCTCATGGGCCAAAAAACACCACCCAGGCTGGAAGATAGAGTAGGGTATTAGGGGCGTAGAACCCAAACCTTATTTTTTACCTGCATGCCTAAACTATGACTGCTCATTCCGGTGATTTAGAGGGCTATTTAAGCAGCCTCGCATTTATCGCCACTATTACTGTGCTTAGAGACATAAGAATCGCTCCTACAGCGGGGCTAAGCAGTACCCCCACGTTGTAAAGTATGCCTGCGGCAAGTGGTATGGCGATGGCGTTGTACCCTGTAGCCCATGCCAGGTTTTCCACCATTTTTTTGTAGGTCGACCTAGAGATCCTCACGGCCGAAAGCACGTCTCTTGGATCGTCTCTAACTAGTATCAGGTCAGCACTTTCTATGGCTACATCCGTCCCAGCGCCGATAGCTATTCCCACGTCGGCCTGGATTAGTGCTGGTGCGTCGTTAATCCCGTCGCCGACCATAGCAACTATGAAGCCCTTGCTCTGAAGCTCCTTGATTACCTCAGACTTCTGGTGGGGGAGAACCTCCGCAAAATACCCGTCGAGATCGAGGTTCTCTGAAACCCACCTAGCCACCTTCTCATTGTCGCCGGTGAGCATGTAAACTTTTATCCCGGCCCTTTTAAGCTCTCTGACGGCCTCTTTGGACTCTGGTCGAATCCTGTCGGCTAGGGCTAGCGCCCCGATAAGCTCGTTTTCAATTACCAGAAAGACGACCGTTTTGCCCTGCTCCAAAACCCCCTCAACCCTCTTATCATCCCTCCAGAGCCCAAGCTCCCTCAAGAAGTTCGGGCTAGCTATCAATGCCTCCCTGCCCTTGATAACCCCTCTAACCCCCCTGCCCGGGATGGCTCTGAACCTCTTAACCTTATAAGGCTCAACGCCCATCTCCCGGGCCTTTTCAACTATCCCCTGAGCAATCGGGTGTTCAGACAGGCTCTCCAACCCGGCCGCGTATCTCAGGATCTCCATCTCATCCATTTCACCGAAGGATATTATGTCAGTCACCTCGAAACGCCCCTCGGTTAGGGTTCCGGTCTTGTCAAAAACAACGACCTGAACATCCTTCATCCTTTCAAACGCGTCCCTGTTCCTAACCAGTATGCCCTTCACCGCCAATATGGACGTGGATACCGAGACCACGAGTGGCACCGCCAGCCCCAGCGCGTGTGGACATGTAATGACCATGACCGTTACCATCCTCTCTAGAGCGAATACGAACGGCTTTTTCATGTAAAGCCAGACCGTAAGCGTTATGCTTCCAGCGGCTAACGCTATTATTGTGAGCCAAAACGCCGCCCTGTTAGCCAGATCCTGGGTCTTTGAGCGCGCCTCCTGCGCCTGTCTTACGAGTTCAACGACCTGCATTAGATAGGTCTCTTTGCCGGTCCTTTCAATCCTAACCTTAATAGAGCCCTCGAGGTTTATCGACCCCCCGATAACGGGATCTCCGGGCTTTTTATACACGGGTTTCGATTCGCCCGTAAGCATAGCCTCGTTCACGCTGGTCTCCCCCTCGATAACCACCCCATCGGAGGGGATCTTCTCCCCGGGCTTCACCAAAACCACGTCGCCCCTCCTAAGCCTGGCGACGGGGATGTCTATTATGCCGCTGGAGGTTACTAAGTGCGCTGTTGTTGGCATCAATTTGATAAGCTTCTCTAGGGCCCTCGAGGCGCCGAGGAGGGAGCGCATCTCTATGTAGTGTCCGAGGAGCATAATGTCTATGAGCGTTGCAAGCTCCCAGTAGAACGTCCTCCCCTGCAATCCGAAGGTTACCGAGAAGCTATATATAAACGCGACCGTTATGGCCAGGGCTATTAGGGTCATCATACCGGGCGTCCTCCTCCGAAGCTCGGACACCATCCCCGCTATGAAGGGCTTCCCACCATAGAGATACACTATGGCGGAGAGGCCGGCCAAAACATAGATATCGCCTATAAACCCGAACTTAAACCTCAGAACCTCCTGAACCAGGGGGGAGAGGAGCAGTATTGGCACTGTAAGTATGGTTGAGACAATGAATCTTCTCTTGAAATCCTCAAGCATCATCCTGTGATGGTCTTCATGTCGGGCTTCATGGTGCCGCTTCCCAGCATGCCCCATGGTTTGTTCGTCCTTAACTTCATGGACATGGTGCTCACTAACATTTGTCTTCATGGACGGTCAACTTTAACATGAGCATGGTTTAAAAAATATTGTTGTTTGGTGGGTTTAAGCGTTGTCATATATGCGGTAGTGATCAGCACCGCCGCTGTGAGTACGGCTGAAATGTGGAGTAGCTGCTGGTTTAGAGGTTGAGCTTTATTGCTTCTGTTGTGGTTAATACGCTTGTTCTGGTATCTGTTTCAGTTGCACCCATGAACGGCTAGTGGGGCAGCGAAGCCCCCTGAGGGCTGTTTGTAACACTTACTGTTTAGAAATATCTGTATCTGAGAGTTCCGGGCAGATCTCACGTAAGGTCAAAGATCCTCACCTGATAGGTTCCCGAGAGGGGTAAGTGTCGATGATCCTCACACCATTAGCCCATCGTAGCCATTTAGCCCTTTATAGCAGTCGTCAGGGTCGATACAGTTAGCTGCCTATTAAAGTAGCCTTTTCTATAGCCTCTTCAATGAGGGCCGAGGCCCATTTGTCCATCCGTGCGACGATCTCTCTGAATGATCCTAGGAGCTCAGCGAGGCTGGGGGGTGTGGGCTTCCCAGACATGACCACCAGATTGACGGCCCACCAGATGGGCCTCAACCAGGTCAACCGCTCACTCCACTCCCTTTGACTATAGGCTGACCGGGGCAGCGACGCGACCATTCTATCGTAGACCCCAAAGTCCAGGATTAGGTAATTTAGGTTTTCGCCAAACCACCTAGACCATGCAACCAGGTCATCGGTGGAGGGGGGTCTAAGCCGCTCGTTAAGCTTTGATATGAGCAACTCAAATTCTCCACTCTTCCTGATCGTAGCCGCCCTCCCCCTAACCAAGCTTAAAACCTTCACAATCCCGACGGCCCCATCCCTATGGCGGGCTGCCAGGCTCCACAGCAGGGCATTTAGGTGCCATTCGCCACAACTCCTCGCGACCCTAACCTCGAACCCGCCCCCCTCGGGTTTGATGGTTGTACACCCAGCCCTAACCGAATCGAGAACCATCTGTCTTAGAA
>WAQG01000205.1 GCA_015520395.1 Candidatus Geoarchaeota archaeon | reverse complement strand
GAGACAGTTGAGGAGCTCAGGGACGAAATCAAGCATCTCTTTAAAGAACTCATAGAGCTAAGCGATGCTGGGATGGATGTCTCAGAGCTCGTGGAGGAACTTAATAGGGCCCTTAGCCTTATAGATAGGGGCAATGTCACAGAAGCCTCAACAATAATAAGCGATCTGTCGGGTAGGGTGGAAAATCTCAAAACCCAGCTCCCCGAGTTCAGGATGCGGAGAATGCTCATCATGTACGGGGGCGCGGCCCTCCTCCTCTCGGTTCCCCCACTTGTGACGTTTTTAGCCTACTATAGGCTTTACCCACAGCTCTGGTACAGGCTTAGGAAAAGGTGGGTGGTGAAGAAGCGGTGATGATAGACGACGAGGTGTTCGCAGTCATAATGGCAATAGTCGTCCTAGGAAGCGTCTTCGCAGCAGTCCAGCTCCTACCTAGACACGTCGAACCTCTTGAGGGAATAGCTCTCTTGAATCCTGAGTGCAAGATGAAGGATTATCCAAGCACGATACTCGCTGGTGAAGGTGTATCGTTCTGTCTGCTGGTCTTCAATTACATGGGGAAACCGATGTATTATCAGGTCAGATATAAAGTGGGGGATAGGGATACGCTCCCTAGAAACGAGACGCCGTCCCCACAGCCAGCACTTAAAACTTTCGAGGTCGTGCTCAATGACTCTAGTGAAGCCTACCTTAACATAACGATAACCGTTGAGAGAGTGGGGAACGACATAGCCTTAATATTTGAGCTCTGGAGGTATGAGCCCGCTACGGATAGCTGGGTCTACACGGGAAAATGGAACCATCTATATGTAGACGTGGTGGAGGTGTTGCCTTCATGAAGAGGAGGAAAGAGAAGAGAGATTTAACGTTGGAGGACTACTTCAAGAGTAGGGTTGGAAATCCTAAAGAGAGGGTCAGGATGCTTAGGGAAATTTATAAGGAGTACCTTAATGGCAGAATCGAGCTGGTCGATAAGAATCCTCCTAAAGACTTCATAGACTATCTTATAAGGCTGGAATACTCGTTATGGGTATGGGTATCCTTACTGATAGTTATCCTCACCCTAATTTCCATAATTCTTACTCAGCTCAGTCCGGTCCTCTTATACCTGAGATACGTAGTTGGCCTCCTATTTGTGGTTTTTCTTCCAGGCTTCACCGTTATCGAGGCATTCTATCCAAGGGAGAGGGATCTAAAACCTATTGAAAGGCTAGCTCTTTCACTCGGCCTCTCACTGGCATTAGTCCCACTAATCGCCCTGGCTTTAGCTTACTCACCTTGGGGTGTGAGGCTGGAGCCAATGATCGTGTCACTAACGATATTTATAGTATCCATGTTAATGCTAGCTGCCTGGAGGAAATATAGCAGAGAGATCGTCTATAAAATCACATCTTAGGAGTTCCCACACCCCTAAACCTTCTAAACCTTAGAATGCCGAATCTAACAAGCATATTCACACCATAGTAGACTAGAGTCGCCAGAATGGTTATAGAGGATCCCAGTAGCAGGTATTTTATCGATGAAAGAGCTTTAGATCCGCTCTTACCAAAAGCACTTGCTTCAAGGGCCCTGCTCATCGCTATGGCGTCGGCCTCAACGTCACTACTAACCATCTTAAATATGCTCACCCTGACATATGCCGTCTCCACGCCTCCGCCGAAGTAGGTGGGCACTTCATAGACGGTATATGCCAGAAGCATCCTATCCCCCCCAAGTCCGTGAAACAGTATAAAGGATACCGTAGATTTGTTTCCATAGTATGTCCAAGTCCTCTCAATCCTATACCCCTGAAGAGTTAGGCAAACAACCCAGTCGTGGAACCTGGTGGGGGTTTCGGCGACCTCAATGTAACCAGTATAGGCGGTTCCATTATAGTTGAGCCCCACGCTCTTGACAATAGATGAGCCAAGCGCCCTGACAAGGGCTGGCAACTTTGACTCACCAGCCACGTCAACCTGGGAATTATTAAACACTATCGAGGACGTGTCCATTACAAGATCTTCGAAGCTATAGACAATGCTTCTACCACCCACCACTCCTTGAGAAGCCTGCACCCCTAAGACGAGGGGGTAAGCAACAACTATAATCGCGACAAAGATCGTGAAGAACACCCAAACTGCGTATGGCCTAGAGACCAGTTGACCTGACCTTTCGGGCACTACGTTGCCATTCTCCCCCTTTCCAAGTATTTTAGTGAGGACGTAAAACTCCACGACTATCGCCAGGGCAGCATATATTATTGAAGGGTTGCTGTGAAAGAGCCTTAAGCTGTATTCGGCGCCCCATAGCTCAACCCCTTTAACCACGAGGTATATTCTGATGAGGTTTCCAAGAAAGGCTACAAGGTTGCCGAGACCTGCGGCAGCTATAAGGGCGATGAGCTTTCTCGTCCACCCGACACCTGACTTTCCAGCGAAATATAGAAGTATCGGCACAGTGGCGACAACCGAGGCAAGGCTCACGATCCCACTACATACTGAGATTATTTCTAGGAGTATCGGAGCGCCCGTAGGATCCACTGCCCTCAGAAAGAGCCTATTTCCAGCTTGGATTAGGTCGAATCCAGTTAGGGCAATTAACCGTGCGGTTGCCTCCGAGAGGTGTACAGCAACCGAGTCCATCAATCTTTTCGGAACCGGTATTATCGCCAGCGTCGCTAACATTGGTATTAAGAGAGATTTAAGGCTCCCAGACTCAAAGAGCATCACTATAAATGCCCAGCTTAGAAGAACCAGCGAGAGGAGTTTAAGCTCCATCATATATTCATTAGAAATAAGGCCGAGAACATATGTAACCATACTTGAGAAGACTAAGGCTATGAATGAGAGTAGCCTGCTTAGCCTGAGCCTATAAATTCCTCTGATATCCTTAAATCCTAGGACATAGAGGACGACCACAGAGAAGATCACGACCATTATATAGCTGTACTCCTCAATAAAGAGGAGCCTTACAAAGGACTCGATAACATCATAGTAATAAAGCATTGAGATCACGGCTAGACCATACACGGCCAGGATTACCGTAATCAGGTTCTCACTCTCTCTGATCCTATCCATCCTAACATTAACAAGCAGATAGAGGATTTAAACCCTGCCTAAACTTGCTTAAAGCCTAATCTAATATTGATGAGACGAGCTCCTCTACAAGCTTCGCTATCTCCCTCATGCTAGCCTTCTCAGGGGGCGCATAAGCGTACCCGGCGGAGACCATCTCCAGACGTAGAATTGAGTACTTAAAGGCCGTGGGCCTCCCATGTATGAGTGTAAACGTCATCGGCGGCTTTACGTCAAGGCTTAGGAGCTCTCCTATAAACGACTGAGCAAAGCTTCTAGCAGCGGTAACGAGATAGCCGACAACCTCAACATCTTCAGCGACATTGTAGAGCTCCCTGATGAGCTCTCCAGGCAGAGACCGCCCAGGACTCTCATAGTCATACCTGACAAATACGTCCTCTATCTTGAAGAGTGTTTGGAAAGCCTTAAAGACCTCTAAACTCCTTCCCCGCATAAAATACTCCTTACCGCTAGGCAGAATTATGTAAAGTATAGCCTCGCTAAGGGGATGTGAGGTGGCATGCCTTAATATGGCCACATGAGACGCAAAGGCAACTCTGTCAAGCTCAATAGGGTTTGAACACGTGAGGTCAACTATAAACAGTATGGGCCCGCCCCCACCGGCAGGACTTCTACCGCCATACTCCTTCACATAAAGGACACCCTTGCTTAAGCTTTTCTTCCAATGAACATCACGGATGCTGTCGCCTGGGTAGTATTCACGAGCCCCCATGTAATCCCCCCTTCTCCTCCTCGGAGACCTTTCAGGTATAAGCCCCCTGAAAAGTCCTAGGGCCCTTAGCCATCCTCTAATTATACCACCCCTACCGCCCCCACCACCAACACCGCCTCTCCCTGAGCCAGCGCCTGATCCAGCGACGCCCGCCGCCCTTTCAAAACCCGTTGGAAACGCCGCTGGGCCCCTCCTCATAAGTATAACCCTGGGAGCACCTATATAATCACGGACGCTCTCGAGCAGGCTCTCAGCCAACCTCAGCGAGATCATGGTCTTCGCTAACACCCTAACCTTGGCTGTAAATGGGCCAACCCATCTAGAGGAGAAGCCCCTTAGATCGACTAAGTTGACCTCGATGTTCACGTTAAAGGCTCCTAACCTCCTTCCATAATATGGGATCTTAACCACCTTTTGTTTAAGGGGCGATGAAAAGACTTTTTCACCATCCCTAAAAACTGTACAATAAATATGTCTAGGCGCATCTACGCTTAATGAGAGCATTAAAACGTCGCCCAGGGTCAGCCTATATAAACCCCTATGAAGCTTAACATGGACTGAACGGAGCAATGCGTATTCCTTTAGACTAACAGCAAGAACGGCCACGACCATAGTCATGAGTACTGGAAGGGCCTCAATCCTAATGAACAACGCCGGTATAAACGACGCCACGTAGAGAAGCGCCCTCCGGGAGGCCGGGCCCAAAACGTTCCCCACAGCAACTTCTTTACCTGTTTTAACGGTCTCTGAAGCCATAAACGGGTAAAACCCCGCAAAGCCCATAGCCACGAGCATTGAAATGGGCTCCGGCGACGCGAGGTATATGGCGGATGAGAAGGAGAACAGTGTTGGGAGGAGCCTATCTTTAACTGCAAAATAGGAGATCAGGGCGGCCGCCGGTATCATCAATGCGAAATAGTCACCTGTGCTAAAGAACCTCATGAAGCCCGCTAGGACGAGGTATATGGAGCCTAGCAAGGTCGCTGAAGCGGTTCTAATGCTCCCTATAGACATAGTAAACCACCATCGATGTTGCAATCAGAAGCAAGATTATAGAGAGTCTTGAAAGCTCAGTAGTTGCAATAACCTCAAGCCTATACTTAAGCTTGTCCAGGAGACCTGCCTCAATATGAGACTGATCCACGTATAGCCGCCTCCCCCCCACAAGGGCCGAGAGGAACACTTTGTTTCCCTTAAACTCATACATTTCATTAATTAACATGCTAACATCGCTGAAGACGTAGAGCGTACCATTACCGACCCCCAGACGGGCTCCGACTGTGAAGGACCCTCTCCTCTCACCCAGAGTATAGTATCCGTCACCATCGGAATCTGCATAGGCGTATGGCGATGTGATAAGGATTGGCTCGGCCCCCCCACCGCCAACTTCAAGGTACGATGGGACGTTCAGGGCAACGGTAAGGCTCGAATTCTCCGTATACCTGGCCAAGGGCATAAACCTAGACCTGTACTTTGAAATCTCATCAAGAACAGCGACGCCCGAGACCTTTAAACCCGCGCCAAGCCACGAGAGGAAGTCGTTAGAGTAGCCCTCCTCGTCAAATATCGCTAAAACGCCCCCCTTCTCAAGGTAGCTCCTTAAACCCTCAAACTCCTCATCGCCGATCAGCCTCTTCAGCGGCATGAAGATTATGGTTTCAGCTTCCGAGCCCATTACAATGTTGATTGAAGGCAAGTAATGTGCATCTAAATCATGGAAGACCCTAGAGAGCCCGTTCCAGCCCGTATTATAGATAGAGAGATCCGTCTGAGTCGGCATATACATCACGATAGAGAAGACCATTGATGATGAAACGGCGGCTAGAATCAATAGGAGCGCGCTCAAAGTCCTACTCACTCCGGAGTTCCTCGACAATCCTCTCAGCCTCCTCCTTCGGTGCTCCCTTTCCAGAGTAAAGATCCCTCTCAGCGAGGACCATTAGCCTGAAAAGAAGGTTTCTAAGCCTTCCGCCCTGAGAAACCCTAGAGAAATGTTCCCTTAAAGTCTCGCTGGGGAGTGGCAACCTCAAACCAAGCATCTTAACAGCCGAATAATAAATTCTGGCAAGAATGGAAGGCCTAAGCGTGATCCTGAGAAACTCAACATACCTAGAAACCCTAACCCTCCTCCGCGCACCCCTTAAACCCCTCGGCCTAAGCCTAGGCCTCCTAAGCTCGGGCAGGACATCAATTGGGCCATACCACGAAAGCAGGAGGAGGGGGAGTAGGAGCAGGAGAACCAAGCCAGCCGGATTGATGACAATAACTTCGTAAGAGAGAGATAGGGGCTCATAGGACGGGTCATCAGGAATAAAGGAGACATTTACATGGTAAACCCAAGGCAATGGAAAATACGAGACCGGAACCCTGCCACTAAAACTACCATTAAACTCAGACTCAAAAACGCCACCAAAATCAGAGCTTACGCGCAACCTGCCGGTTGAAGGGCCATCCAAAACCTTAACAGATAAGCCCATCTGGTTGACTAAAGAGACAACGGGGTTCTCAACAACGACAGAGAGCCTAACACTACGGCCAACAACAGCGACCGCTGCAGAATAAGAAGTGCTGATGTACCGTTCGCCAGACTTTACAATGAATGCCAACGTATGATAACCTGGAGATACGTTCCCCTGAAGCGTTATCCTACTGGATCCAGGCTCCACCATATAGCTCCCGATAGGCCTTCCATCCAGAACCACGGTCACATTAAACCTCCCATAAGACGACACGTTCACAACCAAAGGCTCCCCATATCTAACCACATTAGGGACGTCAAACATTATAGGTGGCCTACCATAAGCCGCTACTAGATACCCCATTTTCACACCCCTTCGCAGAGAACCATCAACCACGGCCCTGATTAAAACAAATACATTAATCCTAACAGAAAACGTTGAGGCGTATCCGCCCCCTATAAGCCTATGCATTAAGGCCTCAGTAACGTTAGGAGCCCGGATCCTAAGGACCCCAAGATCTGTAAAATTAAGTGTATAAACTCTGGAGTACCTATAGCCATAAAAAACGTTTATAGTAGCGTTGCATAAGCCCCATTCAGGCCTAGTATCTATTATGATGGTGAACTCCCCACCTCCTGCAACCCTCCTAGGATAAATTGTAATATTAAAATCTAAACCTTCGATCTCCGTCAGCTCTCTAGCAATCGTGATTAATGGAGTTATCGACTCGTCAATAAGCGCGTCCATTCTTAAAGCGAGCTCCCTCCTCAACGTGAGGTAGAGGTATTCGGAAGATGTATAGTCTTTAAGCAATCTATTATAGCTTATTAGCTTATCTTTAAGGTCCTTACTAACATCATAGACCATGCTAATCGACCCCTTCACCTCCTCCGGTGGGTAGTAGTCAGGCGCCTCAACGATGGATGTAAGCCTAGACAGCCCTATAGTTAGATTCCCAAGCGTATTGTAAAGGTCTCTATGTCTTACTGCAATGTGCCTGGGAAGCTCCGATGACCTTGCATTATCTATCAAAGAGAGCGCATATGTATAGTTCCCCCTCATAATCTCATCCAGTATGTCAAGAAGGGCCATAGTAAGGGCCGCACCATCAACGTCCCCCTCAGCCTCTTCTAGCCTAACATGGGGCCTCTTATAAGCAGGGTTGCCCAGCGCGCTCAGGATCATTAACATTGTGAAAAGAAACAACAACACAAGCGTAGCGGCTTTAGAAAGGCTGAGCTTCACGTCACCCCCCACCAAATATAAGCACGTATATCCTAAAAATCGTGACCGCAAGGAAGGCCGTAAAGAAGGCCTTGTTCAGGGTTCTTATATGACCTCTCCTCATCATCTCAGGCATGGCGATAGCATAGGCTATATAGTAGGTTGTAATGGAAAGGAGTATATATAGGTCGAATCTGGATTCACCGAGAAGTAGGAGCGAGACGTTCGTGAGAGAGAGTAGAGACGCATAGAGTAGCAGGAACAGGTCGGCCCCCCTAACCGCCACCCTCAGCCACCCCAATCTTTAGAACATATCTGTCGTCAAGGAGTCTTGTTTCCCTTAAAACCACAGGCTTCTTTAAAAGCTTATTAAGAAGGGAGAGAGACGCTATAATAAGCATGTTGCAGGGCGTTTTCAGAGACTCCTTAAGGAGCGGGGCGACGCCCCTGAACTCCAGGCTAAATATTCCATCCTCCGCTGAGGTTATGAGCCTGCTGGCAACACCGTAATTCTCGATAAGAATCCTATGGAGCACAGCTTCAATGTCAGGTTCATTAGCCACGGACATCTGGAGCTCGACGTCCCCTAATGACAAAGAGACCTCAATGGCTAGATAGGGCATACCTTTGTTTACCCCCACCCCAGGTACAAACTCCTTCGGAACGGTATTCCTACAGTATATTAAGTATTGAACACCCTCCGCAGTGACCATAAGTGGATTAGAGTTCAAGAGGTCTAGATCCTCAAGCAACTTGACGACAGCCTTCTCCACGATCATGGAGTGCATACGGAGGAGCTCCGCAGACGGCTCCGCAGAGGAAAAGCCAAGAACCGTTGCGACAGATCCCATAAGCCCAATTGAAATGGCTACTCCAATAATCCTGGGCTCCGCATTCACCAACCCATATATCAGGACCAGCACCGAGGCTAGGATTAGGTTAACCCCTAATACAAGATACCTATACTCCAAAGCACACCACCCGCCATGACGAAAGGCCTAAGCATGTAGTCAAGGGCCACAATCCACATAGATGCACCACGATCATAAACAATGTGCTTGGCCACGACCATTGTGACTACATAGGGAAAGGCGCTGAGAGAGTAGATTGGAAGGGTGGCAACCAGGAGGCCGCCCATCACACCATTCAGGACAGGATCAATCCCTTCAAACCTAACAACACCTATAAGCAGGTATTCAAGGATAGGGCCCATTAGGAAAGCTCCGATCAGGCCGAGCCTGAAATACATAATCGTCAGGAAGGAGAAGAGAAACCCCATGAGCACACCCCTATGAAACTCGGCCCTCCTTAAAATATCCTCTGACTCACCGAAAACCCCAGCCATAACCGAACCAACCATAAAGCCTAGGGCCTCAGCCGTACCGCCCTCCAGGAAACCGGAAAAGAGCAAGTAAGCTAGGGTTATTGTAGGGATGACCCAAAGCGGGCTAGCCCATCCTCCGAACGACCCCCTTAAATATACATATAGGTTAAAGGTGACGATTATGGCTATGAAGGAAAGGATGAGGCCAAGATAATAATTCATGTTAACGATGCGGAGGCCTAGGTTTAAAAGGATGAGCATGGAGGCCTGAGCAACATGCGCCATTAGGGGAGTGGATGGAACCCTCATTCCTTAGGCACCTTAACCCGCTCTAAAGCCTCCCTAACGATGTCCTCAGCCGTAACCCCCTCAGCCTCAAGGTCGGGCTTAATCCTGATCCTATGGGCGAGGGCCTCAACCGCAAACCTCTTAACGTCGTCAGGAGTAACATAATCCCTTTTCTTCATGAGCGCGTACACCCGGCACATCCTGAAGAGGGATATGGGGCCACGGTGACTAGGCCCATACTCAACGGCCTCGTGATTCCTAACATAAGTCGTCAGGTCAACTATATACTTAACAACCCTCTCACCCACATGTATCCTCCTCTTAATGAAGTCCATGGCCTCCAGAACCTCAGGAAGGCTAACAACCCTCTCAACATAAGCCGAGTCAAGCACATCGGAGCTCTGAACGATCTCGAACTCCTCCTCAGGCGGATTATAGCCGCTCATAACCCGAGCTGCGAACCTGTCAATCAGCGTCTCAGTTATAGGATAAATCCCTGTCCCAATCGCCGCCATGACCTGGGAGGCAACAACCATGAACGGCCTCTCCAAGGGATAAGTAGAGCCATCAATAGTCACCTGACGCTCCTGCATGGCCTCGAGAAGAGCCGCCTGAGACCGAGTAGGAGTCCTATTCAGCTCATCGAAGAGAATCACATTAGCAAATATCGGCCCCCTAACAAGCCGGCTAGCCCCATCAAGCGTATAAACGTGAAACCCAATAATATCACTAGGAAGAATATCAGGATTACCCTGAATCCTCCTAAAAACACCACCAATAGCAGCAGCAAGGCTCTTAGCAAGAAGAGTCTTCCCAGTCCCAGGAAAACCCTCAATGAGCAAATGTCCCTCAGAAAAAAGAACAGTAACAGCAGTCTCAAGCAAATCCCTCTTACCAACAATAACCCGACCAACCTCACTAAACACACGACTCACCACATCAAACACACCATCAAACCCAAGACCCAACACACAACACCCCACAAGACCCAAACACCTAAAGGTATTTTAAATTATCAAGCTACACACCTTATTACATGATTACTTTGATCCTTCTAGGCCTTACCACCTCTAGTAAGGAGGAGGTTAATGCCTAAATGATCCTAGTAGTTAAAAG
>WAQG01000204.1 GCA_015520395.1 Candidatus Geoarchaeota archaeon | reverse complement strand
TAGGAAAGCCCTAATGGCATAAACCAGCCGCCTCGCTGAGGGAGGGGGTGGATATGGGCATGTCCAGCGGTCATTAGCGCATTGCCTTTATCTTTCCTTGTAGCCCCTATATCATTATGAGTGGGCTGGGAGCTCCGAGCTGGTTGGAGGGCTACTTAACGGGGCTTTTGTCTAGGCTTATAGAGGTTCCCACGGTTAATCCTCCTGGAAGGGAGTATGAGAGGTGCGCCGCCCTTCTTTCGGAGGAGCTTGAGGGGCTGGGGTTTGAGGTTGAGGTCTTAAGGATCCCGGAAGGTTACATGGATGAGCATTACCCCTACGCCCCGATGCACAGGGGGTATCCCAGGCCCATAGTTTTTGGGAGGCTTGGGAGGGGGAGGCCCGTCCTCCACTTCAACGGGCATTACGACGTTGTCCCCGTGGGGGTTGGCTGGAGCCTGGATCCCTTCAAACCCGTTGTTAAAGGTGGCAGGATATATGGGCGTGGGGCCGCCGACATGAAGGGTGGGATAGCGGCAACGATGGCGGCGCTACGCTGGCTTCTGGAGGAGGGATTTGAGCCTAGGGGGACGCTAGAGGTTGCCTTTGTTCCCGATGAGGAGACTGGGGGTGTTGGGTCGCTCTACCTCCTTGAGGCTGGGTTCTCGAGGCCGGACTACGTCGTGATAGGGGAGCCGCTGGGCCTGGACAACGTGATCATAGGCCATAAGGGGTTGATGAGGGGGGTTGTGAGGGTTTTTGGGAGGCAGGTTCATGGGAGCATGCCGTGGCTGGGGGAGAACGCCTTTCTAAGGGCCTCGGCCCTAGCCCTCAAGTTCCTCGAGCTCTACGAGCCTGTCTTGAGGTCTAGGAAGACCAGGTTTGGGGTGGATGTTCCGGGGGGCGAGCATCCAACGATAAACCTTGGGGGCTACGCTGAGTCTAAGGCCGGAAAGGAGAATATAGTTCCAGGGGAGTTCGCCTTCAGCTTTGATAGAAGGCTTATCCCGGAGGAGGATCCGGAGTCCGTTAAAAGGGAGCTCGAAGAGTATCTTGGCAGAGCCGCCGCCGCGGTGGGTGCCCGCTTCAGGCTGGAGATCCAGGGCGTCCTACCACCCGTTAAAACCCCTGCAGGCTCACCGCTCGTCTCAGCTGCACTAAAGTGTGTTGAGCGTGTCAGGGGGGTTAAGCCGAGGGTGGCGATATCCATCGTTAGGAGCGATGCCACCCACTACCTAAGGATGACTGGATGCCATGCCATCAACTATGGCCCGGGCACTCCCGATAGGGCGCACATCGCCGATGAGTATGTTGAAATAGGCGAGCTCGTGGATGCTGCAGCTGTGTACAGGTGTATGGTGAAGGATCTTTTAGGCTAGCCCGCCGCCTAAGCTGCCGACTTTCTCTCCTTGTACTCCAGGTATGGTATCTTGACGCCCTTCTCCCTGGCTATCCTCTGGGCCTTCTCATAGCCTGCCAGGGCGTGCCTCACTATTCCGAGGCCAGGATCGGTTGTGAACACCCTCCTGGCCCTCTCGTCCATCTCCCTGCTCCCATCCAGAACGACGCTGACCCCTGCGTGGATCGCGTAGCCTATACCCACTCCTCCGCCGTGGTGGACGGCCACCCAGGTTGCGCCAGCGACGGCGTTTAGGAGGGCGTTGAGTATCGGCCAGTCCGCTATGGCGTCGCTTCCATCCTTCATGCCCTCCGTCTCCCTGAATGGCGAGGCGACGCTCCCAGAGTCTAGGTGGTCTCTTCCAACCCATATTGGGCCTGAGAGCTCGCCCTTCCGAACCATCTCGTTTATTATCAGTCCAAACCTTGACCTTTCACCGTAGCCGAGCCAGCAAACCCTGGCTGGGAGCCCCTGGAACTTGACGTACTTCCTGGCCTTCTCAATCCACCTGACAAGCTCCCTGTTGTAGCTGAACTCGCTTAGTATGACGTCGTCTATCTTGTATATGTCGTTTGGATCGCCCACCAGGGATGTCCACCTGAAGGGCCCCCTGCCCTCCTCGAACATCGGCCTTATGTACGCCTGGATGAAACCTGGGTACTCGAAGGCATCCTTGAAGCCGGCGTCGTAGGCCATCTTCCTTATGTTGTTGCCGTACTCGAAGGCTATTGCCCCCCTCCTCTTCATCTCAACTATCGCCTCCACCTGCACCCTCATGCTCTCCATGGCCTTCTCCTCATACTTCTTCGGATCCTTCTCCCTGAGCTCCTCCGCCTCCTCCACAGTCATCCCAAGCGGGATGTAGCTCAGCGGGTCGTGGGCAGGGGTCTGGTCGGTGAGGACGTCCGGGATAACCCCCATCTCAACCATCTTGGGGTATATCTCCGCTGCGTTGCCGAGGATCGCGATGCTCTTAGGCTCCCTCCTCTCCTTAGCCTTTAGGGCCATGTCTATGGCCGAGTCGAGGTTATCCGTCCAGGTGTCGAGCTGCCCAAACCTTATCCTCCTCTCGATCATCTTCTTGTCAACCTCGACGACCAGGGCTACGCCGCCGTTCATGGTGACGGCGAGGGGCTGGGCCCCGCCCATCTCACCGAGGCCAGCCGTGAGGACAAGCTTGCCCTCAAGGGAGCCGCCGAAGTGGGTTCTGGCGACGGCCGCGAAGGTCTCGTATGTCCCCTGGAGTATCCCCTGGGTGCCTATGTAGTTCCAGCATCCAGCCGTCATC
>WAQG01000203.1 GCA_015520395.1 Candidatus Geoarchaeota archaeon | reverse complement strand
TAGATCCTCTATAAGCTCTTCCCGCGGTGTCTTGGCTCTCTTGTTTATCACTACGATTTCAGTTCCGTAGCCTTTGAGGAGCTCTTCAAGGGTTTTGAAGCCGAACCTCGCCAGCCTGTCCGTGTACGCAACTACGACTTTGGAAACTTCCCTGTTCATGACCATCTTTAGCAGTTTTCTGAAGTTTCTCCTATCCTCGTTTAATCCGGAGCCGATATCCTTGAGAACTTCGATATCCCACCCTTTCTCTTTAGCGTACCTCTTTATTAGCTCGATCTGCCTCTCTAAATCGTCTCTCTGAGTGCGCGACGATACTCTCGCGTACCCGATAATCCTCCTCTCCTCGCGGATCACCAAAATCCTCTTTATCTCAGACTCTGGAACTCTCCTCCTACCTCCCACAGTCCTGACACACCTAATCTTCCCAGCCTTGTCCCACCTCTGAATAGTCCTAACAGAGACACCCAGTATTTTAGCCGCCTCCTTCATCGTATAATGTCGCTCCATGTCTATCTATGACTACATTCGCCTACTAAATATCTAACAGTTTCGTTCGGCGTTTTTGTCGTTTATCTCGAACGGATAGTATTCCATGGAGAGTGCGCCCTTTGGGGGCTTGGACAGCGTTACTGCGGCCACGAGGACGCCTGTGCCGAGCTGGCAGGAATAGGTGGCGATTACCCCTCTGAGGGCTTCTGGGAGGTTCTCCCCCGTCACCACTCTGTAGAGGATGTCTGGGGGCTTGAAGTCCAGGTTGAAGCGGTAGGTGAGCTCCAAGGTAAGAACCGCCGACTCGCCCTCGAACTCCAGGTTCTCCCTCACGAGATCCCTGAAGTGGCGTTTCAGTGTGTGGAGCCTGAAGTAGAAAGCCTTGACATCCCTACGTTCAGGGGGGCTCCACGGCACGTCAACCTCCAGTGAGAAGGAGTCGTAGATGCTTCTCTGAGTCAGGATCTGATTGATCCTGTTCCGAGCTTCATCAAAAACCTCTAACGGCGGAACACCCGTGAAAAGCTTGTCCTCAGTGAAGGTGTCTATGGCCATAACGTAGCTTGACACACCAATAACAATTAGGAACACCAGCATGGAGACTGTGAATGAAGTAACAACATCGCTCCCCATGCCTAGTAATATTTTTATCATTTCTGAAGATATACTTAACCTTCCAATGTACTGCGCTGTCAAGTTAAGCGTCTCTCAGTATAAGGCGTAGGACAGCATTAACGACCTCCCAGCCCCTAACTTGACGGCACCCAATGTACAGCAACACATAAATAAATACTGAAAGATGCCGAGAACACGCCCCCCAGCTCAGACCGCCTACTGGCTGGCTTGGAGTAGGGTGTTTTGCTATTATTGCGAGGGCATCAGCCGAACGCCGTGTCCAGGATCATCATTATTGTGAAGCCTATCATGGCTCCGGCTGTGGCTAAGTCGGTGTTTCCGCTGCTCTGGGACTCCGGTATGAGTTCCTCAACGACCACAAAGATCATCGCGCCTGCGGCGAAGGCCATCGCGTATGGCAGCATTCCTCTTGCAAGCAGGACGACGCCCGCCCCAACCACGCCGCCTATAGGCTCAACTATGGCCGAGAGCTGGCCGTACATGAAGCTTTTGAACCTCGACACCCCTTCCCGCCTTAACGGTAGGGACACTGCCATGCCCTCGGGCAGGTTCTGGACTGCCAGCCCTATTGTTAGGGCTATGGCCCCTGCGGGCAGCTCGCCGAGGAGCGACGAGCTTCCAAACGCCACACCAACCGCGAGTCCCTCGGGGAGGTTATGGATGGTTATAGCCAGTATGAGAAGCCATATTTTGGAGATCCCTGTCTTAATACCCTCCGCCTTCTCCTTGGGCTGGAATAGGTGGAGATGGGGTAGGAAGCGGTCTATCAGCCCTATGAAGAGGCCTCCCGCCATGAATCCCAGGGAGGCTGGCAGCCATGGCGGCATGTCCTTAGGGGCATGCTCCATCGCGGGGATCAGGAGGGAGAATACTGAGGCTGCTATCATGACGCCAGCTGCAAACCCTAGGGATGCGTCGAAAAAGCCCCTTTTTGGCTCCTTCCCAAAGAAGACTGCGGCTGCCCCCAGCGCCGTTACAAACCATGTTAAGAGCGTTGCTAGAAGGGCTTGGAGCACTGGGGACAGGCTAGCAAAGTCGATCACCGCTGCTCCCCCACCAACCCTTAAAGACAGCCCACTCCCGCCGGGTATGTCGTTGAACGAGCCTCGACGAGCCTAAAAACGGGTTTCCACCATAGCTGCCCAGCTTTGACACGGCACGTCCACCCTACACAGTTTTCACCACCCAATATACCCTAATAATAGCTCTGCTTTTCCTCCCATTTTAAACATGGTTCCAATGAACCTCTTAACGTAGCTCCTAGCGCCTACACACACAACTATGTGGTGCGTCTCAGGTCTGTAAGACGGCTAAAGGGTGCCGGAACAGTGATAACTGACGGCGGGTCCCGGCGCCCTAGCTTCCTTGCAGCCCAGGGCCGGACGCCCTCCCTTAGGATGAGATCCTCAGCAATACTGGTGAATCTGTGGATCCACTATATTGCTTCACAACTAAACTTCAGGCTGAGGAACCGCTTCCTCTAACCGTACCACTCTGTTTCTTTCTGTTTCATTGTGGCACGGTTTTCATTGGTTCCCTCCTCGCCCTCTTGGGGTCATGGGGGGCGGTTGAGG
>WAQG01000202.1 GCA_015520395.1 Candidatus Geoarchaeota archaeon | reverse complement strand
GCTGAGAGAACCTCGACCTGCTCCCTCTGACTCATCCCCCTCCCGCCCCTCTTAGCCTGCCCGATAAACTTGTGAGGCCTAACCCCAGGCACCTCCCTCAGCCTATCTACCAGGAGTTCTACGACGTCCCTTATGCTGGTGAATACTATCCCCCTCGACCCGGGCTCCCTGCGAAATACCTCTTCAACTATCTTTGCTGTCAACTCCACCTTGGGATGGGGGACTGTAGCGTTTGAGACCGCCCTCAGTATCCTGGACCACCTAGGATCCCTCACCAGGATTTTCGCAGAGGATGTCGCCCCGCCCCTCAAACTAAGCTCCTCGATCTTCTCCATAAACTTCATGAGCGAGTGGGTGCCCTGGATTTCAAGTAGCTCAAGCATGTGGAATAGCCTTATAAGGTTCGTCACCAGGGCGACCTTAACCCGATCACGCCTGGTCTCAACAGACTTCACCAGAGCCTCCTTAAGTTCAAGCAGATACCTCTTTGTGAGGACCGAGGGGGCGTCCACCTCAACGCCCATCTCCCTAAGCTTCTCAACATGATCCCTCATGATCTCGAGTATCAGCGTCCGAGCCTCCACCATCTCTGGGGTGAGCTTGCAGTAAACCGGGCGGATATCGATAGGCTGGACATACCTCCTCACATCCCAGTCAGCCTCAGTCCGCATCTCGATAGCGGATGCACCAAGGTTCCTTTTCACAGTTATAACCTTCTCCCTGGTTGAGCCGGGCGAGGCCGTCAGCCCAACGATCCTGACCGCCGGGTTCAGGCGGCGGGCTATTTGGGCGATGAACACGTATGGATGGTCGCCGACAGCTCTGTGGGCCTCATCTAGAACCAGTAGAGCCCACCTCCTCAGGTCGCACCTCTTTGCTATGATGTCGTTCTGGAGGGCCTGGGGTGTTATTGCGATAACTTTAGAAACCTCCCAAAGCCTCCTTCTCTTCTCTGGGCGGATCTCCCCGGTCAGGACGGCGATGCTGCCTGAGGGGAGCCTAAGCAGCTTTCTAAAGGTCTCCGAATGTTGTTCAACCAGGGGTTTTGTTGGGGCCGCTATCACTATCTGTTTGTCGGGGAATTTCTCAAGTAGCTTCGCAGCCACGAGCGCCGCTATAACGGTCTTCCCAAGCCCCGTGGGCAGAACCACGAGTGTATTCTCCCTTAGGCACGTCCTTGCTATTCTGGCCTGATACTCCCTTCGCTCGACGAACTCCCGTCTTAGGAAGCGGCTGCTATAGATGTCCTCCATCACCATTATATAAAGTATGGGTAGAGGAATATATTGATGCGCCGGAGAAGAGGAGTCTTTATAGCTTTTGAAGGTATTGATGGGGCTGGCAACACGACGCACTCTAGGATGACTGTGGAGTGGCTGAGGAGCCTTGGCTTCGATGCGGTTCTTACAAAGGAGCCTAGCAGTGAGGGGGAGATAGGGAGGCTGATTAGGAGGTACCTTAAGGTCGAGCTGCCCCACCCGGCGATCGACGCGCTGCTCTTCGCGGCTGACAGGGTGGAGCATGTGTATAGGGTTGTGCTCCCAGCCCTCGACTCGGGAAAGATAGTTGTGTGTGACAGGTACGTTGAATCGAGCATAGCGTATCAGTCCGCCCAGGGTTTAGAGGTTGGGTGGGTGAAGTCTCTAAACAGGTTTGCCCCTCAGCCCGACTTAACAATAATCTTGGATGTGGAGCCCGAAACGGCCCTTAAGCGTAAGGGCGCCATTGCCTCCGAGAAGTTTGAGAGGATTGAGTTTCTCTCGGAGGTGAGGAGGAGGCTGCTGTTGAGGGCAAACGAGATGGGCTATCCCGTAGTGTATACGGGCCTCCCCATCGAAGAGGTCGGGATGGCTGTTAGGAAGGTTGTGGAGGCCCTTTTGAGGCAGAGGGGGCTTATTTAACCAATATGTTTATCGAGCGATGGGACGAATTTATCTTGGGGTATGAGCAGGTTTAAGGGATATTGGAGTTTCGTGAAGGATCCCATACTCGGGTATATCCACATCAGTGAGGATGATCGAAAGCTGATAGACAGCTTTCCGGTTCAGAGGTTGAGGAGGATAAAGCAGCTTTCCCTGGCCGACATAGTGTATCCCGGTGCCACCCATACAAGGTTTGAGCATTCGCTTGGCGTAATGCAGATATCAACAATGATGGCTCGGAACCTGCCAGTCGAGCTGGAAGATGATGAGGTTTACCTTGTGAGGATTTCAGGCCTGCTCCACGATGTTGGGCATGGGCCATTCTCTCACCTTTTTGAGGTTCACTTGGAGAAGCATCTTGGAAAGGATCACGAAGATATGGGAGTCTGGGTGATTAGGAGGAGTGAGCTTGCAGACATCATCTCCTCGCTTGGCTATAGTGTGGATGAGGTTGTCGAGGTGGCGTTAGGTAGGGGTTCCTCAAAGCCCCCATACATAAAACAGATTGTTCGGAGTGCCGTGGATGCGGATAAGCTGGATTTCATAAGGAGGGATAACTACCACACCGGAGCGGGGTACGGCAATATTGATGTTGAGAGGCTGATATATACGCTGGAACTGGTCAATGAGCAGCTGGCTGTCAACATGACCTCCCTCTCCGTGCTCGAGACCTACATAATAGCGAGGATGAAGTCCTTCGAGTCGATATACTATCACAAGACTATAAGGGCAGCTCAACTGATGTTTGTGCAGGCAATTGAATATGCAATAGAGGAGTTTGGATTTCTCAGCTTTGACGACCCACAGGAATACCTAACTCTAGACGACTTCAAGCTTTGGAACATAGTGGATGAGAGCAGGAGGGGCGGGGAGATATTATCGGCTATAAAGCGGAGGGATCTCATCAAGCTCGCCTATGAGAGAAAGTATCTGCTTGCCGATGAGCTAATAGTTAACCTGATTTCTAATGAGCGGATAAGGGAGGAGGCGATCGAGGAGATTTCAAAGCTCTCAGGGGTGGATCCAGCCCATATCTACATAGATGCCCCTTCCCTCCCCTCGATACCCTACCACAGGGCCTATGAATATGATCCAATGGAGGTGCCCATAGTAAAGATGGATAGCGGTGAGAGAGAGGTGTATAGGTTGTCTAGAATATCCCCCGTGGTGGAGGTTATAAGGGGGTACCTGAACATCTTTAGGGTTTATACACTTAAGAAGCATCGGGAAAAGGTGAGGGAGGCCTGTAAAAAGCTCTTCGGAGCCGAAACCGTGTCAAGCCGTATTTCAGCCTAAAATACCCACCTCTCTCCGAACAACAACCCTCCCATCCTCAAAGACCTTCACTAAATCTCCCTCTCTAATGATCTCGTGGGCCCTCGGGATGCTGTCAACTAGAGGTATTCCAGCAATGATGCACCCTGAGGTAACCACTGTGTCAGCCTTCTCAAGTATTATTGCAGCGGGCGCAACACCTCTACGCTTTAATGCGTAGAGAATCCAGGCGCCGACCGTAGATCCTCTACCCCCCGGAGCAACGAACACGACATCCTTAAGGCTTCTTCCATAGATGTCCAAATCCCTGTTTATCACCCTGCCCGTAGTCCTATCCACATCCCCAAAAAACGAGATCCGCATTCTGGAAACCAAAGCCCGACCGGTGGCCTCGCCTGAAGATATGGGCCTTCCCCTCAACACAACCTTGACCTTCACTACTCGAGCACCCCGGCGAGGAGCTCCCAGGGCTCCGCCAAGGCAACCTCAACTCCCTTTAACGACCTTAAGTAGTGGGCAGTCTTGATAGCATCGGTTCCTACAGCGCCCCTAAGGGCCACTGGTGCAACCACCAGACAAGCATCTGCAAAAACCTTTACTCCACTTTTCCTAAGCCTGTCAATAACTCCCTCGTCTTTAAGTATCTTGAAAAGCCTCCTAGAGACCGCAACCCACACCTCCTTTCCCCGAGCTATCCGCCTGTCCCTAAGGAATGCCGCAAGTTCCCTGACTTCTGAGGCGTCGAGATGCGGGCATCCCATAAAGACTATGTCGTAGTCCTTGTTAGGTGCGAAGAGCTCCCTCACCCGCTTCAACTCTTCAACCCCGATGTCAACGGTTTCCAGCCCCTCAAACTCACTTGTTAGATTTGGTGATAAGATGGCCATGCCTGAGGAGCCGGATGCAGAAAACCCGCCAGCAAACTGCTTTTTCTCCGATATCCTCCTCGGCGGATTTACACGGATCGCTGGGATCTTCGAGCCTGAAATCGCCCCGGCAACATAGCCGAGAAGGCCATACTCTAGGGGTGATGAGACCTCAGCTTCAACGTTAATTAAGATTTGGGGGCGCCTCTGAGAGTCTAGATGCAACCCATAGTAGGGGGTTCTGCCGGTTAAGGCTGCCGCTAGAGCTGACAACCCCCCTTCCCTATTGGTATAAGCTCCAATAAAGCTGTTCACATAGATTACTGCGGAGGACTCAGCCCATGCAAGGTGCTCCCCCTTTGCTGGTATATTCTCGAGGAGGTATGGCGTGCATGTGCAGGTGGGCGTCGCCCCCAGCTTCACGTATGCATTTAGCACCCTTTTCTGGCCTTCAAAATACTCCTCGTCGATCCTCATGCTTCTCCATCTCGTCATGTCGATCCCGCAGGGGTTCAGGGTTGTGGGTACCCTCACTCTGCCACCCATCTCAACCAGTTCTTCCAGAAATTCCAGCCCCTCATCTCCAATGTTTTGGTAGGAGACGCCCGAGATATGAGCGCTACTGATAGATATCATTCTCGTCGCGTTTTCAACCTTTCCTATCCCTACAAGAAGCCTCATGGCCAGCTGCGTCGCCTCGCCCATCTCCCCGTCGAGCATCGCCCTCTCAACTTCAGTAAGCCTCAAACCATCGCCCCCCTTAGGAACTCCTCAACCTCAGCTGGAGACACCGGTATCTCAGCCCGCCTAAACTTCTCGGGTGGCTTATTAAGAGGCCTTGTCGCGTCAAGCCCCAGTTTAGCGCCTAAGCCGATCTCCTGGTTGCCTGAGGGATCTAGGCTTGATGAAGTCGCACCCGAAATTACAACCATGTCTTTATCCGCCTGGAAACGGGTTGCTAAGGCCCATTCAACCTGTATTAGATCATCAGGATCTATGTCATCGTCAACTATCACAGCCATCTTCAAGGAGGGGTGTGCGGCAAAGCAGGCCATTATCGCGTTTTTCCCGTCCCCCTCCCTAATCTTTCTTATCGAGGCAACGACGTGTAGCCATCCGCACCCACCACGAGTAAGCCTAACCTTCCCCACCTCAGGCACCACCCTTTCAAGATAGGATTTAATCAGGGCTTCCCTTGGAAGGCCCATCAAAAGCATATGCTCGCTTCCCGCTGGCAGTAACGCCTGGTATATCGCATCCCGCCTTGCGTAGATAGACTTGACGACAACCACCGGCTGCTTTCTGACTATATCAAGGGTGCCAGTCAGATCCGTGAAGGGCCCTTCATCAACCTCCCTAGCGGTATCGATCTCCCCATAAAGTATTATTTCAGCTGGCGGAACTATTAATCCGTCAAGGAACCTGTAGACCCTAAGCCTATTCTCAAGAAGCCTGTTCGCAACCCACAAGTGGCTTACCTTGTAGGGAGGCGAGGTTGATGCCGCCAGCATTACTGCGGGGTGTGTTCCTATGGCTATAGCGACCTTTAACGGCACCCCATCCCTCCTCCCCTCCATGATCATTCTGTAGAGATGCCTTGGTACCACCCGGATAGCCATCTCCCTATCACTCAATATTAGTAGCCTGTGTATAGACTCATTCTGGAAACTTCCATCAGGGCTCATGGCTATGACGATTCCAGCAGTTATGTACCGTCCCCCATCGCCCTCATAGTGTTTAAGGACGGGTAGCTTGTTTAGCCCGCCCAAAACCACATACTCCTCCCATGGAAACTCCTCCAATTTTGGTGGAGAGGGTGATGAAACAGCGTCCATTATCTTGCGGTGGTAGTTTGACTCCGATGCATTGAAAGCCTTATAAAGCCTCTCCCTGCTCCCAACAACATTTCCAACAGCCCTGAATCCCTCAAGATCCTCAAACATCACAATGGGGCCTCCATCAAACCTTTTTAATATGGCCGCCGCCATATACTCCGTTGAGACCCTTGCCTTAATCCTTATGGTCTCAGCCTCAAACTCGCTGAGAAACGAGCGGAGATCCATCATCCTTCTCCTCAGTTTTTTATGCCATGTGGGGCAGATAAATATTGGTAGGGCGTTGAGCGTAGAAGAGATAGAGAAGTTTTTTCCGTACCCCTCGTTCAGGAAGGGGCAGAGGGAGATAGCGGAAGCTGTTTATCAGGCTGCCACTGAGGGTGGCCACGTTGTTGTAGAGGGTCCTAGCGGACTTGGTAAGACGGCCGCAGTGATCTCGGGGCTTGCCCCCCACCTGGCTGATGGCTCGATCCGCGTTCTCTATCTTGCAAGGACTCATAGGGAGCTTGACCGTGTCATCGACGAGCTGCGGCTCATCGCTAGTAAACTCAAGGTTTCCGGCGTATCGGTGAGGGGTAAGAGAGAGATGTGCATAAACAGCTTGATCCTCGAAGCCAGCCCGGACCACAGGAGCCATGTTGAGCTTTGCACAACTGCGATTAAGAGGGGAAAATGCAAATTCTATGAAAATATGTTCGCTAAGGATGAGCTTGTAGACATACTTCTCTCTAGGTGGACGGGATGGCCCGTGAAGGCCATTGAGATTTACGAGCAGGGCGCCAGGATGGGTGTATGTCCCTACGAGATTTCACGACTCCTTATCTCAGATTCAGACGTCGTCGCGGCGAGTTATCTCTACGTCCTTCATCCCTACATATACCGGAGCTTTCTCCGAAGCCTCGGGGGAATCCTCGGCGATTTTGTGGTGGTCATAGATGAGGCCCACAACCTGCCTGACACCGCAATCTCGGTTCTAAGCGACTCAATCACCATAGGCACCCTCAAAGGCGCCATCAGGGAGGCGAGGATATATGAGAAAAGAGAGCTTGAAAACCTTGCAGCCACGGTCCTCAGGTTTGTCGAGGGAGTTGCCGAGCCCCTAGGCCCAGACGATGTCAAGCCAATAGATGTGGACGAGCTGTCTGAAGAGGTTCTCCACTCGGTCGGCTACAGCCTTGAGGTGATCGCAGACATGTGTAAGGGGTTTGGAGAGTACATAAAGCAGACACTGCTGATGCAGGATCGACCGCCAAAATCCCATCTCCACAGGCTTGGGGAATTCCTCCTGAGGCTGTGGGAGACCAAGGGGCTGGAGAGCTTCCTCCACGTGGTTTCAAAGGATCTTAAGGGGAGAGTCAAGGTGGAGGTCATATCGCTGGATCCCAGGGATGCGACATCCCCCATTTTCAGGGAGGCCCGGGCAACTATAAGCATGTCAGGGACGCTAAAGCCGTTCGAGGCTTACGTGGACGTTGTAGGGGTTCCGAGGGATAGCGCCACATTCATAGAGGCGCCCTCACCCTTCCCCAAGGAAAACGTCCTGGCCATAGTTGTCAGGGGGGTTACCACCAGGTTTTCGGAGAGGAGCCGTTCGACCTATCAGCAGATAAATAGGATCGTTGCGGAGGCTGCCAACTCGACTCCATGCAATACTGGTGTCTTCGCTGCCTCATATGAGGTTCTGGAGGGGATGATCAGGGCGGGCTTGAGGGAGCTGCTCAATAAGCCATTATATGTCGAGTGGCGGGGCCTCCCCTCAAAGGAGACAGACAAGATC
>WAQG01000201.1 GCA_015520395.1 Candidatus Geoarchaeota archaeon | reverse complement strand
ATCGTTATGTTATTAAAATTTAGGGATTTTCGTTATGCTGGCGCTGGGGGTGGGGGTGGCGCTGGTGGAGCTGCGGCCCCTATAGCTTCTTCAAGCTTTGTTTTTGCAAGAATTATTAGTAGCCCTGTTATCACGCCTGAAAATATTAATGCCAGTATTCCCACGGTCATTATATTATCATTTGCCGTCTTATAATCTCCCCTGTCTATAGCATCTATAAGTTTGGGTTTCACCATATTTGTAAGTATGAAGAACCCTATTACAGCATAGGCCAGATAGAATATCCCCCAAAACAGCGTGACCGGGCTCCAGAGGAACACCACCCACACTAGGGCGAAGACGAGGTTGAAGAGCCCGACTAACGCAGCGAAGAAAAGTAGCACAAGCCCTATTATATAGCCTATCCATATCCAGTGTCTTGCCTCCTTAGCTGCGGGGTGCAGGTGCGCTGGGGGGGTTGACGGTGGTATTATTGAAGACATGCCGAAAAGTAACTTGATGCAACACGTTAAAAATATTATGGTTGGTTGCCCCGTACAGAAGCTCTACTCAACCTTTATGGTTCTTCCCTCACCACGCCTTACTTTCCTCAGCTTTATTTCTAAAACACCGTTGTTATACGTAGCCTTAGACCCCTCTGGATCCACGGGGGCCGGGAGGTCGATCTTCTTATAGAACTTATCCCCAGCCCTTATCTCAAGCTCGGAATCCCTAACCTCTATCCTTATTTCCTCCTTCCTAACGCCGGGGGTCTCCGCAGTCACTATTATTTCATCGTCGGTCTCCGCCACGTCGACCAAGGGCTCCCTCTCGATGATAGGCCTTCCCTCGATCTTCCTAGGAACCGTGCCGAACTCCCTTATTATGGGCTTTCCGTCGGGCCCAATCGTTATCGAGTACCCATATATTATTGGCCCTATCCTCCTGATCTGCCCCGGCTCCTTTATTGAGAACTGCATCCGCTCAAGATCCCTTAGGAAGCTCCGCTCTATCTCTTCAAATATCTCGTCAAAATATCTCATTATGTCGAACGGATCATGAATGTCAAAGCGCCTTCGCCTCCTTCTAAAGCTCACAACTCTCCACCTACCACTACTATCCCGGCTTTGGATATAAGTCTGAGCCAAGCTTTTTCTATCTATAGATCTATCCTGTAGCTGGGTGGTGACCTTGAAGATAGTCATAGTCGCGGTTCCGGGGGCTGGGAAAACCACTGTTATGAAGAGGGTTAAGGAGCTGCTTCCCAAGGTTAAGATAGTGAACTATGGAGATGTCATGTTTAAGGTTGCCAGGGAACGGTATGGCGTGAAGGATCGGGACGAGATGCGTAAAAAGATACCGATAGAGGAGTACCGGAAACTGCAGCTGGAGGCAGCGAGGGAAATAGGGCGCTTGACGGGGAACGTCCTCATAGATACACATTTAACTATAAAGATGCATGGAGGCTTCTATCCAGGTCTCCCGGCCGACGTTGTGGCGGAGATGAAGCCAGACATAATATTCCTCATGGAATTTAGGCCCGAGGACGTTATTGAGAGAAGGCTGAAGGACTTGAAGGGTGTGAGAACGGGTAGAGATGTCGAGGGGCCTGAGGAGATAGAGCTTCAGCAACAGATGAACAGGTATTTCGCCGTGGCGGCTGCAAGCTATGGCAGATGCGTTGTTAGAATCGCCAATCTTAGATATAAGCAGTCGAGACCCTACGAACATACCGAAGTGGCGGCAAAAATGATAGTAGAACTATTTTCCGGATGAGTAACGGGGTTTGTCACTCAGATTAATTAACATCGTGTAAGTCTTTTTACCTGGAATGAAGGTTAGGTGGATCTTTCTATTTCTGCTTGTGTTGATGGCATCCATACAGCCCATCCCCGCGATTAGTAGTGCTGTTGCTCAGGCTCACCTAGGCACAATAGACTTCTATATGAATGTCCTCCCCGAAAATTACTCAAGCCATGTTGATGTGGATATAATGGTGACTGTTGCTGGTAAGTGGAGCGTCTGGACAACCATACCCAGGGACATGCCATTGGAGGCGATAAGGGTAGTTTCCGGGAGGGCTGGGTTTTCTGTAGGCCCACTAATAGTAGGCCTGAAGGAGAACCCATTCTATTTCAACCTAACGGTTTATGGAGAAGGGAAGGCGCGGATAGCATTCCGATATACACATCCATACACGCTTCTCGTTGATGATAGAAGGGGCCTTCTCCTATCTCCTCTAATAATGTTTTCAGAAACCCTCACCTCCAAGATAAGTGTTTCACTGCCCTTCGACTCCGTCGAGATAATAGAGGGTGAGCCTTACCCATTGAACGTTAAGGTTTTGGGTGGCAGAACGGTTATGGAGTTCTCTGGAACCTCTTCAGGCCGGATAGCCATGATTCTGAGGCTGGATGTTGAGGATAAGGATGTGGTTCTAAGGAGGGGAGAGCTGAGGTTTGAGGTTCCAGAGATTTATTCCGATGCCATCGGCCCGGTTCTGGACTATGTTGAGAATATATACTCCGGAAACCTAACAGAGCTCTTTGATCTCAGGATGGGCACTCTGCAATTCCACTTCTATGTGCCTGAACACTTGAGCCAGCTCACCATAGGTGGTTACACCCCATATATGGGGCGGACGATGGGCGATATCTACGTCAACCTCCTTTACATCAGAGGCCTTGATGGCCAGTTAGAATTGATATCTATACACGAGCTGGTGCATCGGATGCTTCATAAGGCTGGTATAGAGCCCGACCCACTGCTCTGGGTTCACGAGGGGTTCGCAGAGTACCTATCCATAACGATGACTGCCGGTCTCCCAGCCTCAAAATCCAGGATGGAGGATCTTGAGTATGTAGCCGCCCAGCTAAAAGGTTACTACGGTTTTGTTGAGGGATGGAGGCCTGGAAGCTATGTTGAAGATGTTGGGAGATATTACGCCGCCTCCTACGCGGTGATCTCCCACCTAGCAAAGATGTATGGGGGCCTTGACCTCTACAGGAGGTTCTTTAAGCTTCTAAAAACCGAGAAGGTAAGGGATACGCCCGACTTCATAAAAGTATTAAGCATGGCCGCTGGAGAAAACTTAACACCCATCTTCAAAAACTGGGGGTTCGAGGGTATTAGATGGCCACAGAT
>WAQG01000200.1 GCA_015520395.1 Candidatus Geoarchaeota archaeon | reverse complement strand
CTTTCCCTCAGCTTCTCCCTCAGCTCAAGCAGCCTCAACTGCCGTGACACCTCATACTCTATGACCTTGGGTATGAGGTCTAGTTCCTGGACGCCCTTGACCTCCGTCTTGGCGCCTCCCTCAATCGATATATTTAGATCCTGCCTTATCGTGCCCAGCCCCCTCTTCACCCTGCCAGTCGCCCTAAGAATCCTGCCTATTGCCAGGGCAACCTCCCTTGCCTCCCGTGGGGTTCTGATGTCGGGTTCCGTCGCTATCTCTATGAGGGGTATCCCGAGGCGGTCGAGCCTGTAAACAACCCTCCTCCCATCCTCCCTTATCTTCCTGGCCGCATCCTCCTCGAGACATATGGTCTGGATTCCTATCAGCCGCCCCCCACACCTCAGCTGTCCCCCCATCGCCACGATCGCCGTTCTCTGGAACCCCGTGGTGTTGGAGCCGTCGATAACCTCCTTCCGCATAACGTGGATCTCGTCCACTGGCTTCGAGCCGAGCATGAGCGCTGTGGTCAAGGCTATCTCGACGGCCTCCCTGTTGATTGGGTGTGGTGGCTCCTCATCCATCTCGACGAGGCAGGTCGAGTTCCTGGTAACCTGATAGACGAACTCCCTACCCCTCTTATACTCGAAGAGGGCCGCCGGGTCGACCTCGCCCAACTCGCTTTTCACGGGCCTAAGCCTCCTAACTATCTCAAGGACATAGTCGTCCTCGAGGATGGTTGGGCAGTTGCAGAAAAGCTTATGCCTCGTGTCGAGCTGCTGGTGAACCTCGAGGCCAACCCTGAGGCCGAGCTTTATATAGTCGACCACCTCAGACCACCCCATATTCAGGGAGGCTTCTCCCACCTATCTCCCCGGCAAAGTTCTTGAGCATCATCCTCCCAGCCTCCTCAGGGTCGTCGGTCTGTCCAAGAACCCACATAAGCTTCACGAGGGCGGTCTCGGGCAGCATGTCCTCCAGCCCTATGACCCCGGCCTGCTGGAGCTCCCGCCCAGTAGAGTACACGTTCATGTTGACCCTCCCCCAGATACACTGGGAGGTCATCACAACAACGATCCCCATGGAGGTCGCCCTCCTCACAACTGGTATAAGCCTCCTGGCTATGTGCCCAAGCCCTGTGCCCTCCAGAACTATCCCCCTGTACCCGGAGCCTATCAGGTACTCAAGGATGTCCTCCTGGAGCCCAGGATACATCTTCACCAGGGCCACACGCTCCTCGAAGGATGCCTTGACGACCAGCTCCCCCTCCCCCCTCCCCTTAAGGCCGTCAACGTCAACGTACTGGATATCCCTGCCCCCAACGACCCTGGCAACTATGCTGGCATTCACGCTCCTGAAGGCGTCCCTACGGCTGGTATGGAGCTTCCGAACCCTGGTACCTCTATGTATATGGATTTCATCATCGCTCATCCCCCCATGCATCGCGACAAACACTCCAGCGTACTTCCCATGGCCAGCGTACCTGAAGGCCGACCGGAGGTTCAGGGCCGCGTCACTTGAAGGCCTATCGGAGCTTCTCTGAGACCCAACCAGGACAACTGGTACTGGGAGGCCCTGGAGGGCGAAGCTTAGGGCGGCGGCAGTATAACCCATTGTGTCTGTCCCATGGGCTATCACAACACCCTCAAAACCCTCCCTAACCTTCTCGGCGACCTTAAGCGCAATTTCGGCCCAGTGCCTGGGGGTTAGATCCTCGCTAAAAACCTTCATAAACTCGAGCATGTCGACCCGGTACTCCCACTCAGCCTCAGGAACCATGTCTATTAGGTCCTCGAGGGTGAAGGAGGGCTTCACGGCGCCCGTCTCGTAGTCGATCCTGCTAAGGATGGTTCCACCCGTGCCAATGAAGCTTATCCTCACACCCCCCCTAGAGACGCGCCCTCTCTCCTCAAAGGGCCTCTCCACTCTCCGCTCAATGAGCCTCACCTTGGTGTCCTTATCCACAGCTACCCCTATGTTGTATCCGTTTTCAAGCTTCAGGGAAATGTGCAGGTCGTCGGCAAGCTCGTATCTAGGCATCAGGATGCCCCTAAACCTTCTCCCACCACTTACAATCTCGATAAAGTCGCCAACCCTGACGCCTGCCTCCTCAAGCAGCCTCTTAGCTAAGCCACGGTACCCAGGTAGCATCACATGCTGTAAAAAGTAGCCGTATAGTTAAGGTTTTGTCCTACCTTCTCCTCCTCCGCCTCAGAACCTCCGGGTGGAGCTGCGGGTACACAACCCTCCTAAAATAACGAGCCCTGTTAAGCCTCCTCGGATTAGGCCTCTTCTTAGGCTTAGCCGGTATCTTCGGGGTCTGAGACCTCACCTTTCCAGCCTTCGAAAGGCTACCGTGGGACGGCATCTCGATAACACCTACATAAAGCAGACATATAAACGTTTGCCGGCCCCCCTAAACGGGAGTCCGCCGGGTGAGGGGCCGCTTGGAGGAAAACCTCAAATCGCCTATAATTCTTTCAAGCCTGGAGGGAGGTTGACGCCTGAGGAGATAGCGGCTCAAGTGCTTTTGAAGTCCGTCCGGATGAGGTGGTCTTTGAGCAGGGCTGCAGGCTGGTTCTTCTCCAGGAATCCCGGGCTATCTCACTTTAAGCCTCCGGTGAGGGTCATAACTCTGGGCGTTGCGAGGAACTTCATCCTCCTCGACAGGGCCCTTGAGCACATCGGGTACGGCCCCCCAAGGAACGACTTGAGATGGATGTTGGGGAGGGTCATGGCGTTCTCACTGCTTTTCTGGAGGCTGAAGCCCAGCAGGGTGGCGAGGGGGGCCCGCAGGTCTGGAATAGGGTACAGGGATCTAATAAAGCTAAGAGACGTATCGCCCAGGGATCTAGTCAAAGGATTATCGGAGTTTGACAGGCTAAGCGTCCTCTACTCGATGCCTAAATGGATGTTAGCCCAACTTAAAGCCGCCGAGATCCCCAACCTAGAGGAACTGCTCAGAACACTGAACAGGGATCCGAACAGGTGGCTGAGGGTGAGGCTCAATGCTGGACGTGGGAGGATCGAAGCAGCCTTAAGAGACGCCGGAGTGATGGCCGAGCCAGACGAACAGCTTCCAGACGTCCTAAAGATAATTGAGGCCCCAGGTGGACTCCCAAGGCTTCTGGATAGGCGGGTGGTGGTGCTTCAAGATAAGGCGTCGGCCCTCGTCTCACATGTTCTCCAGCCCGGTGGAAGAAGGGTTGGTGATCTGACGGGTGGTGCTGCAATAAAGGCGTCGCACATGGCTTGGCTGGGGGCGAAAGGCGTCTTCTCAATGGACATAAGTGTTAGGAGGGTGTTTGAGGAGGCGGCGCCTAACGTCAAAGCCATGGATGTTGGATCTATAGTTGACCTGGCGGTCGGCGATGTGAAAAAGCCCCCCATAAGGGGTCTGGATGCCGTCCTTGTGGATCCGCCGTGCACCGATCTTGGAAGGCTTCAGTTTAACCCCGAGATAAAGATGTGGCTTAAGCCCAGGGATCTGAGGGTGATGAGCGGGCTTCAGCTGGGAATGATGAAGGCCGCCTCAGGTGCCAGCAGAACTCTGGTCTACTCGGTATGCACCTTAACGTACTCCGAGACCATACGTAACGCCAGGATAGCTTCTGAGGAGTTCGGGCTGGAGCCTATCGAAGCCCAGCCTATAGTGGGGGAGAGGCCTCCGGGATTCCCAAAAGCTCAAAGAATGCTTCCACACATACATGGAACCCAAGGCTTCTTTATAGCCAAGTTTAAGACAAAATAGTTGAAACTTAACCGTGGGATGAGGGTCTACATTGTTAGGCACGGCGCGGCGAAAACAGCCCAGGAGGATCCAAGCAGGCCATTAAATGAGCGTGGGTTGAAGGAGGCCAGTATTATAGCCGACTATCTCCTTAAAAGGGGGGTCAAACCGTCCACCGTGCTTCACAGCGGCAAGTTGAGAGCAAGGCAGACGGCGGAGATAATCGGTGAGAAGCTCGGCGTCAGGGTGGAGGAGGCTGAGGGGCTTAATCCCGGCGACGAACCTTGGATATGGGCTGGCAAGCTTGCTCAGATGGAGGAGGATGTGATGCTAGTTGGGCATTTGCCACACCTAGAGAGGCTAATATCGCTGCTTCTCACGGATGACCCTGATATACCCGTGGTTAAACTGGGGACGGGCGGTCCGGCGGTCCTTGAAAAGGACGAACTGGGCGTCTGGAGGCTGTTGTTACTGGTTTCGCCTAAGGACGTTGAGCTCTAGACCCATCCCAGGTGCTCCTCTATCTTTTTCACAAGGCTGGGGTCGAGTTTCTCATAGCGGTCAACCGAGCCCACATCATACCACACACCCTTAACTATGTATGCTGCAAGCCTCCCTCCCCCTTCCAGGAGCCTCGGAAGCAGGTCACCCATCAAATCAACACTCCTGCCCCCAGCCTCCCTGACCATCTGGTCGAGTAGCTCGAGCACCTTGGCCTTAACAGCCAGGATCCCTATGCCCACGTTAAGGTTTATCATGGGCTTTTCCCTAACCCCCCTTATCCAGGTGCCATCCAGGTCAACCACGCCCACCTCAACCCTATACCCCTGGGAGATTGCGAGAGTCAGGTCCGCATTGGTCGAGACATGGTGTTTAAGCATCTCGCTGAGGTTCGTGTTCGACAGTATGTCGCCGTAGTAGATCAGGATGTGATCGTAGCCCTCCGCCTCCCCCCTCCTATAGGCATTGATTACAGCTCCGCCCGTCCCGCCCAGGTTGGGGTCATCAACAACAATGCTTAACTTCATGCCAATCTTAGAGCCATCCCCAAAATAGTTCTCGATTTGCTCATGTTTATACCCGGCCAGCAATGTAACCTCGTTTATTCCATGCTTTTTCAGAAGGGCTAGGATGTACTCCAGAAGGGGTTTCTGGGAGGATCCAATCGGTATCATGACCTTTTGGAAGTAGTAGGTGAGGGGGCGGAGCCTCTTACCCTTACCTCCACACAGAACGAAGGCCTTAACCCTCATCTCTTAGACGAGAGTTGTTCTCGGAATATAAACCTTGCCCGGCCCCAGACATTTAAGTGATTTTAGCCTAAAATATCCTTCAAACTCTTAAAATCGCTGACATACATCCCCCTGTTATACGGCTTTATGTCAAGAACGGGCGTGCCGTCAAAAACATCAAGCCCTCTAACATACAGGAACCTGCCATCCCTTCTAATAAGCCGGACGACCGTAACCCCCAGGGGGTTGGGCCTTTGAGGGGAACACGTTGCGAAAACACCAAGCTCAGGCAGCTCCTCTAGTCTAAACCCCCTCTTAACCAGGCCTCTAGGCTTAACCCTAAGCCTGAACTCCCCGGGCTTCACCCTGTGGAGATATGTGATAATTACTAGATGGGAGTAGTTTTCTAAGCCTTTCAATCCCTCGACGTACCTGTCATAAACCTCTATGACCCCATCTACCCCATGGAGCGCTCGTCTGACCTCCTCATCGCTAGCCCTGATCCTTACAACGCCGATGGGCCTTAGGATAATTCTCATTTCCCACCCTTCTTGAAGACTGCGGCAACCATGGCGTGATCTTTGTCGTATGGCTCGAGGTGGACGACCCTTTCTATCTTGAAGCCCCTGTTCTTAAGCACGTTCATCTCAGCCCTGTATGCCTCGCTGGGCTCGAGGGTGACATCTATGCTCCTAGCCTTTATCGCCAAAAGTATGCCGCCCCCCATCCTCAAATATAGATCAGCGTTGTCAGCCAGGGGCTTCGCCTGCTGGGGTTGCGCTATATCGCAGTATATCACATCCACCTCGTCGAGCAGCGATATGTAGTTTTCAGGCTTGGTGGCGTCGTCGTATATAGGAATTATGTTGGGCCTTCTTTTCGCGCAGTTCTCTAGGAAGACCCTCATAACCCTTGGGGCAAACTCTACGGCGTAGACTACGCCGTCCCTGCCAACAATGTCCGAAACGTGGCTGGCAGTCGTGCCCGTTGATGCCCCCAGGTACAACACCTTGGAGCCGGGGGCTACCGGCATATAGTCGAGGCCGTTTAGTATCGAGGCTGCCAGCTTGCTCCTATAGGGGTTCCATACCCGATACTCCTTCCCCTTATACTTCACCAGCGCTTCTCCATAGACCTTAAAGCCCGGGTCCAGGTTTAGGGTTGCCAACCTCCTAGAGCCGTCCTCGTAGACCACCCAGTAAACACCTTCAAACTTCTCGTGCGGCTCAACTGAGACGGCCACAACGTCTCACCTCCTTTTCCTCTTTTTGCCTTTCTTCTTCTTAGCCTTAACCGGCCTCCTCTCCCTAACGAGTTTCGGCGGGGGTCTCGGAAACATCTCCTTTATCATCTTCACCCTCTCCTGAAGCTCCCTCCTAAGCCTCTCACTCTCATCCCTCCCAGTGAACAGATCTATCCTGGCAGCTATCGCAAGCTTGCCCGCCAAGGCCCTGGCTATCTTACCCCTCTGCCACCTCGGCGACCCATGCACCCATGGATGCTGATATATCACTCCGTGTTTAGGCGGCTTAGTGCCGTACCTAAGGGCCCTGAACAGGGCCTTCTCGGCGCCTAGAACCTGAATTGTGCTGGCCGGGAGCATCGCCAGCTTCTGGAGACCGCCCGCCAAGGCTATCAGCCTGGCACCTATCGTTGGGCCGACCAGCCCCTTTATGTTAGGTGCAACTTCACTCATAGTTTTGTCAACATATTTCTCCAAGGCCCTTCGCGTTGCGTAGAGGTTCAGTATCGTTGCCGCCAGCCTCCTCATCTCGGCAAGGTCCTCCTCCGCCAGCTCAGCTCCAACGGACTCCGGCGCAGCCTTCACGAGTTTACTGGCCACCCTCTCCGGAACACCGATCCTCCTAAGTCCCTCGACGGTCATCTCCTCCTTGTAAGGGAGGCCATTCACTATCTTGGCGTACAGCTCGTTATCCTTGACGATATGCTCCATCTCGGGGAAGTACAAGCCATACCACTCTCGAAGCCTTGAAACCAGCATGTTGATGGTCTTATCCAGCTCGTCTATCCCCCTTATAGCCTGAACGACGCTCAGGTCCCTTCTAGCCTGGGCCTTCTTTATCTTCAGCCTGCTCAGCTCCAGGGAGACCAGGCGCTTCTGCTCGAAATACTCCTTGGGCGACTTCACTATGCCCTCCCTTGTGAGGATTTCGGGAAGCTGCACGGCTATCCTTGAAACAGCAATGTTATCCACCTCTATTTTTACGGGAAGCTCGCCGCCCAGGGCCTCCGCAACCCTTTCACTAACCACCAATGCCCCCACACCAGACTCGGCGCCCCTCAAAACCAGCGATAGGAGCTCGTCCGGCGACGACCCCTCTAAAAGCTTAATGAGCCTTTCCGCCGCCTCGGTCGGCTCACCTGGGAACTCCTCATAGTCGACCAGCCTGGCCGACTCATCAAAAAGATAGAACCCCCTGACGGACTCCACAAGCACAGCCCTCGTCATACCCCATCAACAAATATCATAACCCCAATTATATATAAAAAAGAGCCATCGCATCACGGTAGCCCTTGGCCTTGCCCCCACAGTAGCTGCCTATTTCTAGGAGAGGTGGAGAGGGGCACCTCATACCCAACATTAACTTGACAGCACCCTCTCTAAATCGTCTTTGGGTATGTGGTGATACTCTTGCATAACCGACTATTTTTCTTTTCTCATGTATTTCCAGAATCCTCTTTATCGCACTCTCTGGAACTCTACGCTTGCCACAAACAGTTCTAACACATCTAATCTTACCCTCCTTATCCCACTTCTGATATAGTCCTAATGTGAACACCAGGTAGTTTCGACGCCTCCTTCATAGTACATAG